>NZ_DDCJ01000162.1:14374-19291 GCF_002335285.1 Thalassolituus sp. UBA2009 | reverse complement strand
GCGGGCAGCCGTATGCTGCAGCTGATTCAGGCGCTGCAGCAGGGTGGTTATACCGTGTACTATGGTTCACCGGCCGAGTTCAGTGAACATGCCACCGATTTACCTGCGCTGGATATTCAACCGCATAAACTGGCGCTGAACTGTTCGTCGTTCGATGACTTTATTCAACGGCTTAAACCCGATGCGGTGATGTTTGACCGCTTTATGATGGAAGAGCAATTCGGCTGGCGGGTGGAAAAATATTGCCCACAGGCGCTGCGTATTCTTGATACCGAAGACCTGCACTGTCTGCGCCATGCGCGCGCAGCGATGATTAAAGCCGACCCGCAACAGCCGGTGATTCAGCCACCGGCAGAATTTATGCACAGCGAGCTGGCCGTGCGCGAAATCGCTGCCATCCTGCGTTGTGATCTGAGCCTGATGATTTCTGAATTTGAAATGGACTGGCTGCAGTCACAATTTAATGTGCCGGCCACTCAGTTGTTGTATCTGCCCTTTATGCAGGCTGAAAAAAACACCGCACAGACGGTGCCGGATTTTTCCCGGCGTCAGCACTTTATCAGTATCGGTAACTTCCGCCATGAACCTAACTGGGATGCCGTGCGCTATTTAAAAGAATCGTTATGGCCGGCGATCCGCCAGCAACTCCCTCAGTCTGAGTTGCATATTTATGGCGCTTATCCGCCGCCTAAGGCCACCCAGCTGCATAATGCCCGTCAGGGTTTTCTGGTTAAAGGCTGGGCTGATGATGCGCAACAGGTAGTGCGTTCGGCGCGGGTGATGCTGGCACCATTACGCTTTGGTGCCGGATTAAAAGGCAAATTAATTGATGCCGCCGAATGCGGTACACCAGCGGTGACGACCGCCATTGGTGCTGAAGGTATGTATTCTCCGGGCTCTGAAGCGGCGCTGGTTGCCAATAGCGCTGAGGACTTTATTCAGCAGGCGGTGGCGTTGTATCAGGATGAAGCGCAGTGGCGGATTTTACAGGCTAACGGACTTAATCTGATTCGTTCACGTTTTTCTTTTGCTGAACATGCGCCGCGTTTGCAGCAGCGTCTGGCCGCTATCTGTAAGAATATTCAGGCCCACCGTCAGCAGCATTTTTACAGCATGATGCTGCGCCATCACAGCTTAAAAAGCACGCAGTATATGGCCCAGTGGATCGAAGCGAAAAACCGCATTCAGTAAAGTCAGTTGCAGATATAAAAAAACCGGCCGGGCATAATGCCGGGCCGGTGATCACAAGACCTTGTTAATAAGTGTGATCAGGCTGCAGATAATCTTCTTAGTACAAATACTCAGGGCGCAACGCTTACCGATTTAATGCAGTAATTGGCCGCATCCAGTGGCGGTAAAATATTGTTGGCCAGTACATCACGGAAATACTCAATTAAAGGTACAGCGTAGGCCACATCGGATTCTTCGAAAGCCGCCGGATTGGCCGCGCGCACATTGGCAAAGGTGTTATAGCCATCTTTACCCAGTGCGGTAAACGAGTTGGTAGCAACGGTGTAAGTTGCAGCCATATCAATATTGCTCCACACGCCTGTGGCACGGTTGCGCACTTCGACATTGTGAATACCGGTTCCGGCCGCAGCCCCCAGGGTTACGTCATAGCGCAGGTTGGATGAGTACGGGAAAGCACCGGTTGAACCGGAAACACCCTGTGCATAATCCAGACCTTCGTTCAGCACTTTCACAATATCGGCACCGCTCATATCAATGGTAACCACGGTATTGGAAAACGGCAGAATGGTGTAAGCATCGGCTACGGTGAAATTACCACTGGCCATTTCTGCACGTACACCGCCGGCATTCTGAATCGCAACATCAGCTTTCGGCAGATACTGCATAAACGCATCCGCTACAACCTGTGCCGCGTAACTGCCCGATGGCGTGTCACCATTATTAAATGGCTGTGGAATGCGGGTAAACGGCATTGTGTTGGTAACAGTGCCCAGTGACGCATTTTTAAAGGTTTCGAGTTCGGTTTTATAAGGCGCGAGAATATCTTCGATACGGCTGTCGGCAGCCATTTCGCGGATGGTTTTCAGATTCTGAATCGCGGCTTTAATCTGTGTTTGCTGTTCTGCGCTGGCATCCACCCAGGCATTGCTGTCATTTTTTACCTGATAAGGTGCGCCAACCAGCAATTCTAAATTACCGTTGATGGCGGTAATTTCGCCCTGTTTATCAAAGGAAACATTCATACGGCCAAGGCCCTTGGCATATTCCCAGGCCTGGGCAATATAAACCGGTTTACCGGCCGGGTTCATAATGACCGTCGGATATGCACCGTGAACATCAATCCCCATACTGCTCAGTTCGCCGCTGGAATCGAGAACATCATGGGTATCGCCACCGATAATAATATCCACATCGGTTACGCTGGCGGCGAGAATCTGGTCAAAGTCGTAACCCAGATGGCTCAGCACGATAATTTTATTCACGCCTTTCTGCTGCAGGCTGCTGACGTGCTCTTTTACCGAGGCAATTTCTTCATCAAACTCAACGGCGTCGGTAACCAGTGATGATTCACGGGTTTTCTCAACTTTTAATACACCGAGAATAGCAACCAGTTCGCCATCCACTTCTTTAATAACGTACGGCTGAATATCTGAACCGTATAACGGGCTGCTGCTGGTCGGGTGAATATTACCGCTGATCACCGGGAATTCGGCCATCTCAATCAGCTCGGCCAGACGGTTTTCGCCTTCATCAAATTCGTGGTTGCCCAGTTCGTAGGCATCCAGGCCAATAGCATTGAATACTTTAAAATCCACTTCGCCTTTAAACAGGCTGAAATACAGGGTGCCGTTTAATTCACCACTGTTCAGTACCAGAGTATTGTCATCGCGGTATGCGCTGATAGCACTGGCGATACGGGCAAAGCCACCCAGGTTAAGCCGTACATTTTCCGGCGCGCTGGTGGTGGTGTTGTAGTCCAGCTTCAGGTCGTAGGTCTGGCCTTCAAAGTAAGAATGATGATCGTTGGTGTGCAGGATCGTCAGGTCGATGGCTTTGGCTGAGTCTTTATTGTCGTCATCCTGACAACCGCTCAACAAGGTCACCAGACCCAGACTGCTGAGGGCAATAATACGGCTTAAAGGTTTCATGGCGGATCTCACAGGGTTACTGTTGGTTAATGTGTGCACAGATAAGGTGAGCCTAAGAGATAAGCATGACGTTTGGGTGTCAGTTTTATGATCTTGCTATGTATTTTGTCAGTTATTGTCAGGTTAGCCGGAATCAGCAGCATGTCCGGTTACGCCAAAAACAAGACCATCGTTTCTTTTTTTCACCTGCTGCTGACTGCAGCATCAGGCTACTATCGAGCATGCCGTGTCTGGCCGGATAAGTACTGCCAGGCAGCACAATAATAACAATTCAAAACGCAGGCCCTCCCATGATCCGATTTTTGCTGTTTTCTCTCGTGTTACTGACTGGCAGTGCGTATGCCGCACAATCCACCACCAGTTCCGCTGTTTCTGCAGAGGCTCTGCACCAAAAAGCAATGAATCCGGCGCTGACAGAACATGAACGCATTGATGCGATTAAGCAGCTGTATGGCAATACACTGGTTGATGGCAATATTCCGCCACGAACGGTTTGTGTCTGGGATATTCTTGGCCGCTCCGGGCCTATTTATGCGGCTGCACTGGATCAGCAGGCACGGATGCTGGATATGGGGGTGACCATTAATATGGAGGCCTATACCAATGAAGGGGTGCTGGCCGATGATCTGAAAGCCGGTCAGTGCGATGCCGCTTTATTTACCGGTATCCGCGCGCGTTTATTTAATAAATTTACCGGCACCATCGATGCGATTGGTGCGATTCCGTCATCAAAGCATATGAATATGCTGATGAAAGTACTGGTCAATCCGAAAAATGCACCGCGCATGGAAGAAGGCCAGTTTGTGGTAATGGGTTTTGCCCCTATGGGCGCGGCTTATATTTTCGTCAACGATAAGCAGATCAGCACGCTGGCGAAAGCGGCGGGTAAGCGCGTGGCGGTGATGGATTACGATCTGGTACAGGCGGAAATGATTCTGCAGCTGGGTGCCAATCCGGTGCCGACCAGCGTAGTCAGTGCCGGCAGTAAGTTTAATAACCGCGCCGTGGATGTATTACCTGCACCGCTGGTGGCTTATAACATTATGGAGTTATACCGCGGTATCGGCGATAAGGGCGGTATTGTGAATTATCCGTTCTCGCAGTTAACGCTGCAGTTAATTGGCCGTAAAGATAAATTTCCGACTGAAATTGCCCAGCTGGTGCGTGAGAATTTTTACAGCCGCTTTGCCGCTATTGAAAAAGAAGTAGAACGTCAGACTGGTGATGTGCCGGATAATCTGTGGATTGATATTTCAGCGGAAGACAAAGCCGAATACCAGCTGATGATGCAGCAGGCACGGATTGCCCTGCGTGACCGCGATTATTACGACGGTGATATGCTGACGCTGCAGCGTAAAATCCGCTGTAAATTTGAGCCTTCGCATTCGGAATGTGCGCAGCCGGTCGAGTAATTCTGACGGTTGCCAGCGACAGTCAGGGCGGTCGCTGGCAGTTACAGAGTGCAGATGATGGTGTCAGCTGTAACCTGTCGCTATGCGCTTCTTCCTCCATCTGCTAAGGTCGCGCCTTAAGTACGAACCCGGAAGAGAAAATCATGACCGATACCCCGCCTGCTACTCCATCTGCACCACGTAAAACCGACCATCTGCAGGGTGTTACGCTGGAAAATCTGCTCAACCAGCTGGTGGATCAGTACGGCTGGGCAACGCTCAGCGATCTGGTGCGTATCAACTGTTTCCGCTCCAATCCCAGCATCCGTTCCAGTCTTACCTTTCTGCGCCGCACTCCCTGGGCCAGAGCACAGGTGGAAGCGGTGTTTATCGGTTTTAAAGATGAG
>NZ_DDCJ01000162.1:0-14110 GCF_002335285.1 Thalassolituus sp. UBA2009 | reverse complement strand
GCGCAGAAGCAAAAAAGCGCCGCCGCCAAACCCCGTAAACCCGGCGCTCCGGACCCCTGGAAAAAAGCCCGCGGCGAATAAATCCGGTTGGGCTGAACGTATCAGCCCATACTGACAATGGCTTTGCGGAAGCGTGCCAGTGCCGCGCTGAAAAATACCGCGCCAATGGCCAGTAATATCAGCAGTAACGGCCACACACTTTCAAACCCGGCACCGCGATAGAGAATATCCTGCGCCAGTGACACAAAATGAGTGGAAGGCGACAGCTGCATAATCCAGCGCAGCGCATCCGGCATACTTTCCTGCGGTGTCGTACCGCCCGACAGCAGATACATAATCACCACCACCGGAATAATCAGCAGGCCGAACTGTGCCATGGAACGGGTGAGGGTGCCGAGCATAATGCCCAGCGACGTTACCGAAAACAGGTACAGCGCCGAGGCCAGGGCAAATAAAGTCACCGAGCCATGAATGGGTACCGCTAAAAGCTTATTCACAACCAGCCAGAGTGACAGCAGGGTTGCGATTAAAATCACCAGACCATTGGCCCAGATTTTGGCCAGCATAATTTCTGCCGGAGTGACCGGCATCACCAGCAAATGTTCGATGGTGCCGTGTTCGCGTTCACGGATCAGGGCTGCACCGGTAAGAATAATGCCGAGCATGGTCACACTGTTAATCACCTGCATTACCGAGTTAAACCAGGCCGAGCTGGAATTCGGGTTAAACAGCTTACGCACGCTGATTTTAACCGGCAGCTGGTCGGCAAAATTCAGTGTTGGCGCCAAAGCATGAATGGCCTCGGCGAGAATAATCTGCTGAATATACACGGCGCCGTTACCGGCCTGGGTCATGGCGGAAGCATCCACATTTAACTGTACTTCAGGCTGTTTACCCTGCAGCAGATCACGTTCAAAATCCGGTGGAAATACCAGCACAAAGACAAACTCGCCGTTATCCAGCACTTCGTTCATACGGGAGGCTGGAATGCGCACCGCAGGCTGAAATTCCGGTGCCAGCAGGCTGGCGGTAATCTGCCGCGATAACGCGGAATTATCATCATCAACCACCGCGACCGAGGCGTTTTTAACCTCAAAATTAACCCCGGTTGCCACGGTATAAACCGCCACTGAAAAAATATAAATAATCAGCAGCAACAGTACCGGGTCGGCTTTCAGGCTGAATAACTCTTTGATGCCCAGCTGAGCGATATTTTTTACACGCATAATTAACGCTCCTGTTTATTCAGGCCGAGCCAGGCCAGCAGGGTAAAGAGCAGCACAAAACCAGCCAGTGCCAGATGGTTATGCCACAGCTGGGAGAAGGTCAGGGCTTTGGTAAAACTGCCCATACTGATCTGCTGAAACCAGGCCGACGGGAAACCCAGCCCCAGCCATTGGCTGGCACCGGTTAATGACGATACCGGGGTTAATAAACCGGAGAAATTCACCGCCGGTAAAATGCTGAGTACCGCGGCGGCAAATAAGGCGGCAACCTGAGTACGGGTAAAAGATGAAATCACCATACCGAAACCTGTGGTCGCCCACACATACAGCAATGCGCCACTGCTTAGTGTCAGCAGTGAACCGCGCACCGGCACCTGAAACAGCAGCACGGCCATTAACAGCAGGGTGATATAGCTTAAAAAGGCAATGGCAATATAAGGCGCCTGTTTGCCAAGCAAAAACTCCAGCCGGGTGACCGGAGTAGAACGGAAATTGGCAATAGAGCCGGTTTCTTTTTCCCGCACAATACCCAGTGCGGTCATCATCGCCGGAATCAGCGCCAGCATCAGCATGACCACGCCGGGCACAATGGCAAATGCACTTTTAAATGACTGGTTAAAGTGAAAGCGGGTGCTGACCGACATCGGTAAACTGAGCCCGGATGCCTGCGGACTGGCGGCGGCCATCGCCTGTAATTCCTGCAGCATCAGGCCGTCAATATAACCGGCGCTGGTTTCCGCTTTAAAGGGCATGGCGCCGTCAATCAATACACCAATTTCCGGCTGCCAGCCGAGTAATAAATGGCGGCCAAAATCCGGCGGGATTTCAACCAATATGCTCAGTTTGCCACTGCGCAATTGCTGCATACCATCAGCAAAATCCAGTGGTGCGGGTTGCTCGTCGAAATAACGCGAACCGGATAGTCCTTCGAGCAGCATACGGCTTTCCCGTGACTGGTCCTGATCGATGACTGCGTATTTTAAATTATCCACATCAAAAGAAATGCCATAACCAAAGGTCAGCATCAGTAACAGCGGGCCGAATAAGGCAAACAGCAGACGGATAGGATCGCGCTGAATTTCCAGCGTTTCACGCCAGGCATAGGCCCACCAACGGCGCAGACTGAAGGCCTGGCGTACAGGCTTCTGGCGCATGTCCTGTTCAGGAATATCCGGACGGCCTGCCAGTGTCTCAACAGAAACGTCACCTTTAACCGGGCTGTCTGTCAGGCCAGCGGCTTCGCGCAGGTAATCAACAAAGGCAATTTCCAGTGATGCGCTGCCACGCTGTTGCGCCAGTTCGGCGGGTTTTCCCACCGCCAGCACTTTGCCGGCATGCATCAGCGAAATACGGTCGCAGCGCTCGGCTTCGTTCATAAAATGGGTGGAAATAAAGATGGTCACGCCCTGTTCACGCGACAGGCGGATTAAATGACTCCAGAACTGATCACGCGCCACCGGGTCAACGCCGGAGGTTGGCTCATCCAGAATTAAAATATCCGGCTGATGCAATACCGCAACCGCCAGCTGCAGACGCTGGCGGATACCTAAAGGCAGACTTTCCGGCAGGCTGTTCTGCACGTCGGCAAGACCGAATTCTTCCAGTACATCGGCAATACGCGCCGATCCCTGTTGCTCTTCCAACGCATAGAGTTTGGCATGCAGTTCGAGGTTCTGGCGTACGCTGATTTCGCTGTACAGCGAAAAGCTCTGCGACATATAGCCGACTTTTTTCCGCGTTTCCATATCGTTGGCCTGCGGCAGCTGACCGAATAAACGCGCTTCACCGGATGAGAAGGGTAAAAGCCCCGTCAGCATTTTCATGGTGGTGGTTTTGCCACAGCCATTGGAACCTAAAAAGCCGAATATCTCGCCGCGCTGGATGCGGAAGGAGACATCATTCACTGCAATAAAATCGCCAAAACGCCGGGTTAAATGCCGTGCTTCAATCGCGGGAGGACCATCGTGCTGCACCGCCGGGGGCACCACCACCTCATGATGACCGGCACGTTTTTCTTCCGGCAACAGGGCAATAAAGGCTTTTTCCAGCGTATCGCAGCCGGTTTTATGCAGTAATTCCTGTGGTGTGCCGGTAGCAATAATCAGGCCATCGTCCATGGCGGCCAGCCAGTCAAACTGCTGCGCTTCTTCCATATAAGCGGTGGCGACCAGTACGCTCATCTGCGGCCGCTCACGGCGGATTTCCTGAATCAGCTGCCAGAATTGCATACGTGATAACGGATCAACGCCGGTAGTGGGCTCATCCAGTACCAGTAAATCGGGGTCGTGAATTAATGCGCAGCACAGACCGAGTTTTTGCTTCATGCCGCCGGACAATTTGCCTGCCGGGCGTTCGAGAAAAGGTGCCAGACCGGTGGCTTGGGTTAAGCGCTGAATACGGCGATTACGCTCGGCTTTATCCTGACCAAATAAATGTCCGAAAAAATCCAGGTTTTCCGCCACGCTTAATGTGGGGTAGAGGTTTTTGCCCAAACCCTGTGGCATATAGGCAATGCGTGGCAGGCTGGCATTGCGGTGGCGGCGGTTATTAATATCGCCCCCGAGTACCGTCAGCTGCCCCTGCTGCAATTGGCTGACGCCGGTAATTAATGACAGCAGTGTGGATTTACCCACGCCATCAGGGCCGATAAAACCCGCCATTACCCCGGCGGGAATATCAATATCCAGCGGTGCCAGCGCCTGGTTCTTACCATAAAGGTGCTTTAAGCCGCGGGCGCTGACAATGCTTTTGAACGCTTGCTGATCCATATCTGTATCCATACCTGTATTCATAGGTCAGGGTCTGCGGCAGTCTTTGCTGTTACAGACGATTGTTGGCGGATATGAATATCAGGGCAGTTGCACGGCCAGATTTTGCGGCCATTCCAGACTGCTGTTGGTACGCACATAGGCACTGCCGCGCACGCCGGTTTTGACTTTTTCTTCGTGCAGTTTCAGTAACTGCGGATCAATGCTGAGTTTTACCCGGAACATCAGGTTGTTGCGCTCTTCGCTGGTTTCTACCGATTTCGGGGTAAATTGCGCATCACCGGCAATAAACGACACCCGTGCCGGCACCACATATTCCGGAATCGGGTCGAGTACCAGTCGTGCTTCGTCATTAATGCCCAGCTTTCCAACCTGAGTGGCCGGTAAAAAGATGGTCATATACACATCGGAAATATCCAGCAGGGTAATCACCCGGCCGCCAGCGGCCAGAACTTCGCCCGGTTGTGCCAATACATACTGCACACGGCCGTTACGCGGTGCGTAAATCTGTGTGTCGTCGAGCAGGCTCTGTAATTCCTGCAGACCGGCGCGTGCCGCTTCGATGCTGGCCTGGGTGCGTTTTTCGGTAGCCTGAGCCAGACGCAGGGCCGCGCTTGCTGATTCCTGCTGGGCTTCGGCCTGATCCAGTTTGTCCTGCGGGGCAACTTTTTGTTTAAACAGAGTCTGTGCGCGTTTTAATTCGGCGTTAGCCAGTTTTAACTGACTCTGGCGTTGGGCGACAGCAGCAGCGGCTTCTTCGGCGGCCAGTTCAGCCTGGGCAATCTGTGCTTCGGCTTCGCGCTTTTTCGCCAGCAGTTGCTGGTTATCCATGCGTACCAGCAAATCACCAGCGGCAACCAGCTGACCCTCACTGACCAGAACTTCGGCTACCCGGCCAGCGGTTTTGGTGGCCACTTCCACCTGTTCGGCTTCCAGCCGGCCGTTGGTTTCAACCACGCCTTCGGGCAGTGATGATGGGTTAAATAAAGTCCAGGCCAGTGTGCCGGCCGCGGCGAGAATAACGGCAGCGGCAGAGAGAATTTTCTTCGTTTCCATGACACAAACTCCTTAAGGCAGAAAAAGGGGCAGAACAAACAGGGATGAATAATAAATACTGTGCTGCCAAGGGTACTCAATCCGGGCCATAAGGCTATTGATATTGCGCAAACTTCAGCAACAGGATAGTTATCGGTAATACGGTCTTTGCTCAAGAAAGATCAGGTTTTATGCGGCTTAGCTCCGTTTTATCGCAGGGTCGTTGCATTTTCAGGACAGAGTGTCGGCTATGTCGGTTTGTTATCCACACTCAGACGCGTAAAAAAGCGCGCCGAAATGCCATGAATAAAAATGCTGAGCAGCACGGTCAGTACGGTGGTGGCGAAGAGTTCGGCATGATCCGGATTGCTGCTGCCGAAGCCGAGCTGCTCGCTGACCAGCAGCAGATACAGAATACTGGCAATACCGCGCGGGCCAAACCAGGCGAGAAACATCCGTGCACGCCATGGCAGGCCGCTGCCGGTGAGGCTGATAAATACCGGAATCATACGGATAACGGTCAGGCTCAGCAGGGCGTAAATCCAGCTGTTAAGCGTGATGTGTGGCAGGGCATCGGGCACAAAAATCAGGCCAAACAGGAAGAACATGGTCAGGCTCAGTAACTGGCCTTCGGCTTCACCAAATTCTTTCAGACGCTGCAGTACCAGGGTGTGATGTGACTGCAGAAAAAGCCCGGCGAGAAACACCGCAATAAAGCCGTTACCACCAAGAATCTCAGCCCCGCTGTATGCCAGAAGAGCCAGTGCCGGGGCTGATAAGCGCTGGAATGAAGCCGTCATCCACTGACGCCGGGCAGCGGTTTCGGTCAGCAGTCCACCGACCCGGCCGGTTGCAACACCGCATAACACGCCGATCAGAAATTGTTTGCTGATAAACAACAGCCAGTGCAGATGATCAATGGCAGAACCGGCAGCGGTATTTGCTGCCAGCAGGGCCATCACAAATAATAAAACCGGCAACGCAATGCCATCGTTCAGGCCGCTTTCCACGGTAATAGAATGGCGCAGCGACTCATCGATATCTTTTTTATTAAAAATAGATTGTGCCAGGGCCGCATCGGTCGGCGTGAGCATAATGGCGAGCAGGGCCGCCAGCAGCCAGCCTCCGGCAAATAACGGATAGGCCAGCAGGGTGCCGGCAACCATGGTCAGTGGCAGGCCAATAGCCAGCAGGCGGATGGGTAATACTTCAAATTTGACCAGATGGGCACGTTCAATCTGGCTGGCATCAACAAACAGAATCAGTGCCAGAGTAAATTCCGCCAGCACCATCAGGCCTTTGCCGTCAATTTCTGCGGTTACCCAGTCAAGCCAGGCCGGCCCGAGCAAAATCCCCAGGGCGGTGAACATCATCGGCGCGGTCAGCGCGGCCTGCTCGGTCTTGCGGGAAAACAGCGCATAAGCAAATACTGCGGCGGCAATTAACAGAGCAAGAGGTTCTGCCAGCATGGAAAAATCCTTTCCGGTTATTCTTCCCAGATAATACGCAATGGCTCGCCAAAATCATCGTAAATGACTTTTTTACGCGGACGGCGGTGTTTTTTCTCGGCTGCCGGTTTGCTGTGCTTGCGGCTGGCTTCGCGTCGCTGGTCGATGGTTTTTAATACATCGGTCAGCGGAGTGCGTTCTTCTTTGGGTTTATCAAAGGCCAGGGAGTGATCGTTATAGCGGCCATTCTGCAGCCCGGTTTCACCACGGGCCACCTCTTTTACTTCGCCACCCTGACGCAGAAAGTCATCGACTTCCTGATTCAGTTGATCGCGTAAATCGCGTTTGCTCGGGCGTTTATTCATAGGCTCGCTTTAGCGCACTGATGGTCGTACAAGGCGTCAGGAAACAGACCTGACATGTCTGACACGGAGGTTTAGTATAAAGCATCGAATAACAATAAGAATCCCAATGACACTAATACCGACGCTTTTCCTCCGCGCCCGTCTGCAGGCGCAGGCTGCGCGCCTACTCAGTCAGCCCGGTTTACTGGCTTTGCGCCGCCGCTGGCGTGAAGGTCGGAGGCTGCTGGCCAATCGCCCGCATGAAATACAGGTTTTTCTGCGCATCGACGACCCTTACAGCTATCTGCTGGTACAGATACTGGCGGATTTTCAGCAGCATTATGGCGTCAGCGTACGTTGCTTTACCGTGCTGGAGCTGCAGGACGATATGTACCCCGAGCCTGCGCTGTGGCACAGCAATGCCTTTAAAGACGCCGGTTATCTGGCGGGGCTGTATGGGTTAGATTATCCATCACAGGAATTGCCGGATTCACAACAACAGCGCCTGCAACAACGCCGACAACAGCAAAGCCAGCAGCGCGCGATGCGCCGCTTACAGGCCAGTGCGCAGCTGTTATTGCTGGAGCGTCGCGGCCAGCCCGACTGGCAGGCGGTAGAAAAGGTATTCCGCGCTTACTGGTACGACGATACGCGGGTGCTGGACAGTTATCCGCTGCTCAATCACGACCTGAACGAGCATCTGCGCCGCAATGAACAACGCCTGCAGCAACTGGGGCATTACCTCAGCGCGACGCTGTATTACGAAGGCGAATGGTACTGGGGGCTGGATCGTCTCGATCATCTGCAGCAGCGTCTGCGCGATCTGGGCTTACAAAAGGCCGATGGCACCCTGATGGAATTTAACCGCACCTGGCGCGACTTCTGCTGCCATCCTGTTGCTGATATTCCTCCTGCAGAAAACAAACCGCTGGTGCTGTATTTTTCCGCACGCAGCCCCTACAGCCATCTGGGGCTGGAACAGATGCTGCAACTGGCACAGCACTACCGCCAGCCATTAATGATTAAACCGGTATTGCCGATGCTGATGCGCGGGCTGAAAGTACCGGCGCTGAAAAAATGGTACATCTTCGCCGACACCCAGCGCGAAGCACGCAAACGCGGCATTGCGTACGGCTATGTTGCCGACCCGCTTGGTGCCGGGGTGGAACGCTGCTACAGCCTGTTCGCCTGGGCGCAGCAGCAGGGCAAAGCCGCCGACTATTTACTGAGTTTTTCCCGCGCGGTTAACAGCGAAGGTGTACTGGCCGAAACCGACTCCGGCATGCGCCTTATCGTTCAGCGCGCCGGCCTTAACTGGCCTGACGCCAAAGCCATTCTGCAGCGTGATGACTGGCGTACACACTGGCAGGACTGGGCCGAAGCCAACCGCCAGGAAATGATCAGTTATGGGTTATGGGGCGTGCCCAGTATGCGTTATGGCGAGCTGGCGGTGTGGGGGCAGGACAGGATTTTTGTGATAGAGCGGGCGTTAAGACAAGCCGGGGCGGTTGAGTAGCCGCTGCGCGGGATAGCTTTTGTAATCTCTTCTATGGAAATACTTGGTTCTGATGAGTAGCCGCTGTGCGGGCTGGCTTTTGGGCTGACCGCGCAGCGGCTATGGAGCAAGCCCAACCTAATCCTGCTTTTTTTTGCCAAATTTCCTGCGCAATCTTGTCATGGTTTGCCCAGCCAAGCTGCGTCACACTGAACTCCGCTGTTTATTCATCGTATAACCCGTTAACGGGTATTCCAGTCAGGAAAATTAATAACAACTAATAACAAGAGGCATGTCATGGAATTTAATAATGTAGCCGCCATCGTCACCGGCGGCGCGTCAGGTTTGGGCGAAGGCACGGTACGCGCACTGGCCGCCGAAGGTTGCCGGGTAGCGATTTTCGATTTACAGGAAGAGCGGGGCGAAGCGCTGGCCAAAGAAGTTGGCGGTATTTTTGTGCGCTGTGATGTGTCGTCGGCCGAGAGTGCCGAGGCCGCTTTTAAAACCGCACGCGAAGCTCATGGCCTGTGTGGTATTGCCGTGAACTGTGCCGGTATTGCTCCGGCGGCAAAAATTGTTGGCCGCGAAGGGCCAATGGCGCTGGATGCTTTTAACCGCGTTATTCAGGTTAATCTGGTGGGTACCTTTAATATTATGCGTCTGGCCGCGGCCGAGATGATGGAGCGCGAAGCCAATGCCGATGGCGAGCGCGGCATTATTATCTGCACCGCGTCAGTTGCGGCTTACGAAGGCCAGATTGGTCAGGCGGCTTATAGCGCTTCCAAAGGTGGTGTGGTGGCAATGACACTGCAGTCGGCGCGTGAATTAGCGCGCAGCGGTATCCGCGTCAATACCATTGCTCCGGGCCTGTTTATGACACCGATGATGGCCGGTATGCCGCAGGAAGTGCAGGACAGCCTGGCGGCGACACTGCCATTTCCGCAGCGCCTTGGGCGTCCGGAGGAATTCGGCATGATGGTGAATCAGATGGTTAAAAATCCGATTCTGAACGGCGAAGTTATCCGTCTGGATTGCGCTCTGCGCATGGCACCGAAGTGAGAACAGCATGAGCTTTATTAAAGAACCTCAGGAACGCGCACTGTTCCGCGACAACGTAGCCCGCCTGCTCGAAGCCGAAGTTGCTCCGCATTACGAGCAGTGGGAAAAAGACGGCATTGTACCGGCACAAATCTGGCGCACTCTGGGTGAATCGGGTTTGCTATGTGTCGATATGCCGGAAGAATTTGGCGGCTGCGGTGTACCGTTCGATTATTCCGTAGTAGTCGGTGCCGAGCTGGCGCGCATGGGTTTTGGCGCACTGGCGACCAATGTGATGGTGCATTCCGATATTGTTGCGCCGTACCTGCAGCATATTGGCAGCGAGCAGCAAAAACAGCAGTGGTTGCCGAAAATGGCCAGCGGTGAAATCGTGGGTGCTATCGCCATGACCGAACCCGGCGCGGGCAGCGATTTACAGGCCATGCGCGCGTCGGCAAAAAAAGACGGCGAGCATTATATTCTTAACGGTTCAAAAACCTTTATTACTAACGGCCAGCACGCCGGACTGGTGATTGTGGCGGCGAAAACCGATCCGACTGCCGGTGCCAAAGGCATCAGTTTATTTCTGGTCGACACGACGCTTGCGGGCTTCAGCCACGGCCGCAATATGGAAAAAATCGGTCAGCATTGCGGTGATACCTCAGAATTATTTTTTGACAATATCCGCCTGTCGGCATCGGCGTTACTGGGTGAAGAAGGCATGGGCTTTGTTTACCTGATGCGCGAATTACCACGCGAGCGTCTGGTGATTGGTGCGCTGGCCTGTGCCGCCGCCCGTGGCGCACTGGATTTAACCGTCGCCTACACCACCGAGCGTGAATTATTCGGCCAGAAACTCAGCCAGTTGCAGAATACCCGTTTCCGCATTGCTGAAATGGAAACCGAATACCGCGTTAATCAGGCCTTTATTGACCAGTGTATTGGCCAATACAGCGCCGGTGAGCTGGATACCGCTACGGCATCGATGGCGAAATACAGCGCCACCGAAATGCAGTTTCGCGTAGCCGATGGTTGCCTGCAATTATTTGGTGGTTATGGCTACACCTCGGAGTATCCGATTTCCCGCGCCTTTACCGATGCCCGTGTGCAGCGTATTTACGGCGGCGCGTCAGAAATTATGAAAGAAGTGATTGCCCGTTCCCTGTTAGGAAAATAGCAGCCCAAACAGCAGCTGATAAAGCGACAGCGCAGAACAGCAATTCAGACAAACCCGATATATAAACAAAAGCGACTGACCTTCCGGCAATAATATTTATCCAGGGATCGTCAGCCCAAAAAATCCGGAGCAAACTATGCACAATAATGACGTCGTTATTTGTGGGGCAGCCCGTACCCCAATGGGCGCTATGCTGGGCGAATTAAGCAGTGTACCGTCACCGCAATTAGGCGCGGTGGCTATTTCCGCTGCGATAGAGCGTGCGGGCCTGAGCCCGGATGAGATTAACGAAGTGATTATGGGCTGTGTATTACCGGCCGGATTGGGGCAGGCACCAGCGCGTCAGGCGTCACGCGCGGCGGGAATTCCCGACAGCTCAGGTTGCTCGACGGTGAATAAAATGTGCGGCTCCGGTATGCAGGCAATTATTCTGGCCCACGACCAGATTAAAGCAGGCACTAATAACGTGATGATTGCTGGCGGTATGGAAAACATGAGTCAGGCACCGTATTTATTACCCAAAGCGCGCGCCGGTATGCGCATGGGGCACGGCCAGGTCATTGACTCCATGTTTTTTGATGGCCTCGAAGACGCCTACGAAGGCGGCCTGATGGGCGTGTTTGCCCAGCGCAGCGCCGATGAATACGGTATCAGCCGCGAAGCCATGGATAACTTCGCCATCCGCTCACTTAATCAGGCGTTGGCGGCGATTAAAAACGGCCATTTTGAACCGGAAATTGCGGCAGTGCTGGTATCAGACCGCAATGGCGATACCCTGATTGACATTGATGAACAGCCGGGAAAAGCCCGCCCGGAAAAAATCCCGACGCTGAAACCGGCGTTTAAAAAAGACGGTACTATTACTGCTGCTAACGCCAGCTCCATCAGCGATGGTGCTTCGGCGCTGGTACTGACCAGCAGCGTCTACGCGCAGCAGAAAAACCTGCAACCGCTGGCGCGCATCGTTGCTCATGCGACCCATGCGCAATTACCGGCGGAATTTACCCTGGCGCCTATTGGCGCGATAAAAAAGGTGCTGGAAAAAGCTGGCTGGAACAGTGCCGAGGTGGATTTATTCGAGATTAACGAAGCCTTCGCCGTTGTCAGCCTGCTGGCGATTCAGGAACTGGGGCTGGATGAGAATAAGGTAAACGTCAATGGCGGTGCCTGCGCACTTGGCCACCCGATTGGTTCTTCCGGTTCACGTATCGTGGTTACCCTGATCAATGCACTGAAACAGCGTGGCCTGACAAAAGGCGTGGCCTCTCTCTGCATTGGTGGTGGCGAAGCCACGGCGGTGGCTGTCGAGATTTTGTAAGCAGGGGTTTATCCGGTTTGGCAGGAGGCCATACTCTGCAAGTAACAGCCTTAAAGCCACTGATAAAGGTCAGTGGCTTTCCTGACGTTGTAAATCGGCCTGAACACGTGCCAGACAGGCGGCTGCTTCAGAACGAATACCGGCATCAATGGCATTGAGTGACACATAGGCCACGGTCGCAATCGCACGGTTACTTAACTCATCCGCCTCTGTGCTGTCGCACTCATCCGCAATCTGCCGGCCCAGTGCATCCGGGTAAGCATGGGTTGTAACATCAGCATAATTCTGCAGCTCAGCGGCGCTCATGTTTTTAACATCCAGCTGCTTCAGCTCCTCTATGGGATATGCAAAACCATGGCGGTTAAAAGGCTTGCCTTCGATACTCAGGGGAACCAGCTCACGGCAGCTTCCATAATATCGGGAAACCTCCAGGTAGGCGGTTCAGGAATACTCTGCACCTGTGTAGCAGCTTCAGTATCTGCAACCTGTGTTTCAATCTGAGAGCAGGCGGATAACAGCAGGACTGAGGTTGCTAAAATCAGTAGTCTGGTCATTCAATATCCGTATCGATGATCTATGCAAAGGGCGTCATTCAGGCACTTTATTTCCATACACAGGGTTGGCTTCCGGTTGCGCCAGAAAAGGGCATCTGACCTGATTTATAGTGCCAGGGTTGGGCTTGTTCGTAGGTTTTTAAGCGGCAACTCAGCCAGCTTTCCCACACGATAAACTGTGGGTGCTCTTTACTTTCCTTTGTCAGTTTCTCAATTGCTTCTTTCTGGATTTTGACAGCCTCGTTGAATTGGCCATTTTCTGCATATATTGCTGCAAGCGTATCCAGTGTGGATGATCTTTCCGCTTCCTCATCATCTTCCATGACATCTTTAATAAGCTCTGATGCCAATGCGCCATCTCTGAACTCTTCGTCAGGATGGGTGGCTAACCACCAGGCATAATGATGAGCGGAATAAACATAGCGGTCATGGCCAATGGCTCTTTGAAATAAGAGCTTTGAAATTTTTAGATTCTTATCGACACCTTTACCAAAGGCATAAGTTTTTGCCAGCAATCCCAGTGCAGGTGAGTATTCAGAATAGCGGTTACCTCTTAGTATATCTGTACCTTGGCTGTCATTATCCGGATCGTCGTCATATAGCATTATCCGTGCTTCAGCTAAGGGAATGAAGTAATCAAGATACTGATCCCAGGGGGCATATCCCAGGCTTTTGGCTAACCCGAAGTATTTTTTAGCCTTATCAATGTCCCGTGGTATCTGATAATCGGATAAGTACAGAAAACTGGCCATCACAGCGGAGGTCTTGTCGCCATCCTGAATTGCGGCGGCTTCAAAGAAGGGCAGGGCTTTAGCGTATTCGTTGTCATCAACCAGATCAAAGCCTTTACCGCCCTGGGTGGTTGCGCAGCCTGATATTTGTAATAAAAAAGTGAAAGCTACCAGTATTTTCTTATACATAAAAACTTAAAAACCAAAATTAATCACACGATTACCGGGAATGCTCTCATATTAAGGTCAGTCTATATGAGACGTTTGTCTTCGCCGCTTTTAAATGACGGATTGAACGGCAAATTTTCGCACTCACATCGTATTTTGTAAAACAAAATAACCTTATTACTCATCTTTTGATGAATTCAGGTTCCTGAGGCTGCGTTTACCAATGTTGTAGTCCAGCATAGCTAGGCACATGATAAGAAGATTTTCTGATGTGAGCGAGGCATCAATAGGAGTGTTACAGTATTCATCTGATGATTGTAAAAGATATACTGATTAAACCTGCCTTCCGGGAAAAACTCGTTATGTGCCATACTCTGGGCTTCATATGGCGTATATCTTCCCGATTTACAATCCCATTAGTATGTTTATATTCAAGAAGCAGAGCGAAATTATACTCATACCTCATCATCAATGGTGCGAGGTGGATTTATACGAAATTAACGAAGCCTTTGCCGTCGTCAGTCTGCTGGCAATTCAGGAGCTGGGGCTGGACGAGGATAAAGTCAACGTCAATGGCGGTGCCTGCGCACTTAGTCACCCGATTGGTTCTCCGGTTCACGTATCGTGGTTACCCTGATGAATGCACTGCAACAGCTTGGCCTGACAAAAGGTGTAACCTCTCTCTGCATTGGCGGGGGGAGCCACGGCGGTGGTTATCGATATTCTGTCGGGGTTCAAAGAAGGCGTTTATTAAAAAGCCGCTGGCGGTGGTTCAGCGGCTTTGGTTTTTGGCAGTGAGAACTGAGTT
>NZ_DDCJ01000091.1:5182-21684 GCF_002335285.1 Thalassolituus sp. UBA2009 | reverse complement strand
AGCACCATACTGGCGGCTTCTTGCTTGAACTCTGCAGTAAAAATACGACGTTGTTTTTTCATTGGACACCTCTTGGGTTGTGATTTTATCACCTAAGTGGGTGTCCGGATTGATTAGACCACTACAGGTTTCCCCTGTCCGTCCTGTGGCGAGCGTCCGATAACCGAAAAACCCAGATGCTGATAAAACCCCAGCGCCTGCTCATTCTGTTCGTTCACATCCACTCTGGTAGCCTGCTGACAATTGATGGCATAACAGGTAAGCAGCTTCCCCACGCCCAGCCCCCTGGCCTCTGGTGCAATAAACAGCATTTCAATATTGCCCTCACTGACGCCGATAAATCCCAGAATCTGAGCATCAGTATCTTTTGCCACCGTCAATTCAACCGCAGCAAAATACTGCTCCAGAATCAGTGGTTTTAACTCAACCAGATCCTGCTCGGCTAAAAAATCATGCGTTGCCCGCACCGATGCTTCCCATAGTTCTATCAGCTGCGGATAGTCCGCCTGTGTTGCCCGTTCTGTATACACAATGATTTACTACTCAATCCGGATTGTTGTTCCGATGCTGACAAGATTCATAAATTCATCCATTTCTGCATCGGTAAGTGCGATACAGCCGTTTGTCCAGTTGAAATACTGCACAAGCGGTGCGAGCCATCCCAGTCCGTTACGCTGACCGTGCACCATGATAAAACCTCCCGGAGCGATACCATTGTTCTCGGCTTCAGCAACATCTGCGGCGTTCGGATAGCTAATGTGCATAGCCCGATAATAAGCAGAATCTTCTTTTTTATAATCGAGCGTGTAATCACCTTCAGGGGTTCTTTCATCACCTTCCTGCTGCTTATGACCTTGCGGGTTTGCTCCCAGAGCCACACGGTATTCTTTAACGATTTTACCGCCCGACAGCAGATACATTTTCCTTTCCGACTTATCGACCTTCACCAGGTCAACGGCTTGCAAACCAGTCGTTAGCAAATCAGCTCCGGCATCAACAGACGGCATTGCAAGCAGACAACAGAAAAGACCACCACTCGCACTTTTAAAGAAAAATCTACGTGAGAATTTGATGGCTGAATACGCCCGTAAAATTATCTGTCGCACCGTAAAGACCCCAATTCTGTTATCGTCTCCACACTCAGATAAACCGTTCAGAGGGCTATCAGCGTAATCAATCTGCAACCTATATCCCAGTTATGTTGGCAGCCAGTCTGTATTGCGCTGAGTACTTAGTCAATAAACCACAAACTAACAACAACGCTTGGGTAAGCACCCTTAATTCATCAACCGCCGCTATCCGCAGAATTATTCCGCTGCCAATCCTGATGACTCTGCCCTAGGATATTCATCAAGTGATGAAACAGGCGATCAGCATGGAACAGCCCCCTTCAGAGAACACCCACAGTAAAGGTCCGGATGCAGCACCCAACGCGGCAACAGCCAATGCTAAAAAAACACGCCGTGGCCGCCCGCTGGGCGATTCCGATGCCCGTGAGGCCTTACTGGAAACCGCCCGTGAACTCTTTGCCAATCGTCCCTACCGCACCGTGACCCTGCGCGGAGTCGATGCCGCACTAGTGCGTTACTACTTTGGCGGCAAGGCCGGCCTGTTTGAGGCGATGATGCGCGAAACCCTGGCACCGGTGCTGGATGCTCTGCGTAAGGCCGGAGCTGACACGGCGACAGCAGGCCAGCTCCCTGCAGCGCAACAGCAGGCCGAGCACCTGATGCAGACCTATTACCGGATTATGGGGCGCCATCCGCATCTGCCGCGGCTGGTGTTCCGCATTCTGAACGAAGGCGATGATCTGGAGCCTTTTGCCATTTTAAGCCGCGTCTTCGCCGATGTTGTTCAGGCGTCCGACAGCTGGCTGAAACAGGCCCTGCTGCTGCCCGGTCAGTTTGATCAGAGTGTTAATCCACAGTTTGCCCGGCTGTCGTTTATCAGCCTGATGGTATTTCCGCTGGTCGCGCCCCCTTTAATTTTGCGCCGCCTGGGCATCAGCATTAATCCCGACACTCTGGCAGCACTGGCCGGTCATAACAGCCGCCTGTTCAGCCAGGGCGTATTCACACCGCCAGAATCCGCTGCCGATCAGAACACCAGCGGGGAGAACCTGAAATGAAAACGCTATGGCTTACCCCCTTTTACCTGTTGCTGTGCGCCTGCGGCAGCGACGATTCATCCGTTGCTCTGGGCACGCTGGAACGCGACCGTATCAGCCTGAACGCCCCGGTCAGCGAAGTCATCCGCACCCTGAACGTGACTGAAGGTCAGAGCGTTCAGCCCGGCGATATCCTGCTGACCCTCGACAGCACACTGGCTGAAAGCCGTCTGCAGCAGCGTCAGGCCGAACTCGACAGTGCCCGCGCCACGCTGGATGAATTGCTGGCCGGTGCCCGCCGCGAAGAACGCGCCGCCGCCGCAGCAGCAGCTGAAGCAGCACGCGCCAGTCTGACCGAAGCCAGCCAGCGCCTTAGCCGTAACCGCACCCTGTTTAAACAACAGATGATTGGTCAGGCCGAACTCGACAACGCCATCGCCCAGCACGATGCCGCTGCTGCCCGCCTCGATCAGGCGGAAGAACAACTGCGTCAGTTAACCAACGGTACCCGGCCGGAAAAAATCCGTCAGGCCCAGGCTGCACTCAGAGCCGCCGAAGCCCGTCTGGCCGCTGAACAGAAGAATCTGGATGACTTAACCCTGCGCGCACCGCTGGCAGCACGTGTTGATCTGATAGCCGCAGAAGCCGGTTCGCGGGTGAACGCCGGCACTCCGCTGCTGACCTTACTGGCCGATGCCGAACCCTATGCGCGGGTCTATGTACCGCAAAGCAAGATCGCCGCGCTGAGTGTTGGCACAGCGGTCGGTGTGCGGGTCGAAGGCCTGCCGCAAACACTGCATGGCCGGGTGCGGAATGTCCGTGCGCAGCCCGCCTATACCCCGTATTTCGCCCTGAATGAACGCGACCGCGCACGACTGATGCATCTGACGGAAATAGTACTGAGCGATATGCCCGCCGGGCTCGCCAGCGGTCTGGCGGTTGAGGTTTTACTGCCAGACGACGCTTCAGCACAGGGAAGCAAACCATGAGCGATCTGGCGATTAACGTACAGAAAATGACCCGCTGCTTTGGTAACAATATCGCGGTCGATCATCTCGACCTGCAGATTCCGTGCGGGACGATTTACGGTTTTCTCGGCCCTAACGGCTGCGGTAAATCCACCTCAATCCGCATGCTGACCGGCCTGCTGACCCCCACTTCCGGTGAGCTGGAAGTACTGGGCCAGCGCCTGCCGGAAGAAGCCGAAGCCCTGCGCCTGCGCATTGGCTATATGACGCAGAAGTTTTCGCTGTACGACAACCTCAGCATCCGCGAGAACCTCAGTTTTGTTGCGCAGATTTATGGCCTTAACAGCCGCCAGAGCCGTGAACGGGTCAACGAATTACTTGCCCTGTATGCACTAGATAAGCGCCAGACGCAGCTGGCTGGCTCGCTCAGCGGTGGTCAGAAACAACGGCTGGCACTGGCAGCCGCCACCCTGCACCACCCGGACCTGCTGTTTCTGGATGAACCAACCTCGGCGGTCGATCCGGAAAACCGCCGTGAATTCTGGGAACGGTTGTTCGATCTGTGTAACGCCGGCACCACCATTCTGGTCTCCACCCACTATATGGATGAGGCCGAACGCTGCCATGCACTGGCCATTCTGGAAAACGGTGTTAAACGCGCCGACGGATCACCGGCCGAATTAATGGCCACCATGGGAGCGCATGTGCTGGAAGTGGAAGGCAACGATCTGCGCACCCTGAAAAGCCAGCTGGTGCAATGCCCGCAGGTGCTGTCAGCCGCGCAGCTGGGCACCCGTTTGCGGGTACTGGTACGCGATCAGACCGAACAACCACAGCAGTGGCTGCAGGCTCAGGTCAATGGCCGCCGCATCGAAGCGGTACGCCCCAGTCTGGAAGATGTGTTTGTTGCCTGCACCGGTCAGCACTCGGCGGCCCCCAAATCCGTCACCAGTCCGGCTGCTGAGCAGGGAGAACGCCATGTCTGAGCTGCGTATACAACACAATCCGCTGCTGGCCACCTGGCGCCGTGTAGCCGCCATTGTTGTTAAGGAAATCCGCCAGCTGGCACGCGACCGCATGACCTTTGGCATGATTGTGATGATTCCACTGGTACAGCTGCTGCTGTTTGGCTACGCCATCAACACCGACGTGCGCCATATACCGGCCGGACTGGTCGACCTGAGTCAGTCCTCTTACAGCCGCGAACTCATTGCCATTACCGAGGCCAGTCAGACCGTCGACTTTGTAAGGGTCTACGCCTCAGCTCAGGAGGCAGAACAGGCCATTGTCCGCGGTGATGTTAAAGCCGTGCTTTACCTGCCCGCCGATCTCGGTCAGCGCCTGAGTGTGCACCCGGCGTTTAACCGCGACAGCGGCCGCAGTAACAGCCAAACCCTGCAGCCTGTTGGCCAGTGGCTGGTTGATGGCGGCGATACCGTCATTGCCGCCAGCATCCGCAGTCTGCGTCAGCTGCCGCTGGATACTCTGGCCGGGCGGGCATTAAAAGATAACGTCCCCACCTTTGAAGTGGTGCAGTTTTTTAATCCACAGCAGCGCAGCGTAGTCAATATTGTGCCCGGTCTGCTGGCCATTATTCTGACCATGACCATGATTATGTTTACCTCCGCCGCTATCGTGCGTGAGCGTGAACAGGGCAATATGGAATTTCTGATCGCCACTCCGGTAAAACCGATGGAATTAATGATCGGTAAAATCGTGCCTTATGTACTGGTTGGTTTAATTCAGGTCGGCATTATCTTAGGCATCGGACACCTGCTTTTTTCGGTGCCGGTTCGGGGTGGATTACTGACCTTACTGGTGGCTGCACTGTTGTTTATTTTCGCCAGCCTGACTCTGGGACTGGTTATTTCAACCATTGCCAAAACCCAGCTGCAGGCGATGCAGATGACGGTATTTATTTTAATGCCATCGATTTTATTATCGGGCTTTATGTTCCCCTACGAGGCCATGCCGCAGCCGGCACAGATTATTTCCGAAGCGCTGCCGGCCACGCATTTTATGCGTATGGTACGCGGTATCGTGTTACGCGATGCCCTGCTCTGGGATTTACAGCGCGATGCCCTGTGGCTCGCAGCCTTCACTCTGGGCGGTTTGGTATTCGCAGCATTACGCTTTAAAAAGCGGCTCGACTGATAGCGGTGACTTTCAGTCACCGGTTGGCGTAATACGGAACTGCTGAATCGAATCCAGTGTTTCCAGTGTGGTGAATAAGCGGCCAACACTGCTGCGGTCTGAGGTACGCAACACCATACCGTGACGCCGCATCTGTTCTTCACCATCCAGCCGGTAGCTGAAATTGGCAATGCTGAAGCCATGTTCTTTCAGCAGCGCACGCAATGTTGCTTCCGTCATATCCGATGTACGCGCGACCTTAACATCAAAATGATAATAGGCCTGACTGGGCATAAAGGCTTCCAGCCAGCGGAATAATGACAGCGTACCCAGCGTAAGAACGATGGAGATAAGCATCGGTACATAAAAACCGATACCGGCAAGAATGCCGATGGTTGCGGTAATCCAGATAGACGCCGCCGTGGTTAAACCACGTACCGAAATGCCGTCTTTCATAATCACACCGGCACCTAAAAAACCAATGCCGGTCATAATGCCCTGCGCCATACGGGTCGGATCAAGACGGATTAAATCAACCGACGTGCGCAGCCAGTGTGCTTCATAAACGGTGACCAGCATCAGCATACAGGACGCCAGACTGACCAGACCATGAGTACGGAAGCCCGCCGGCCGGCCACTGTAAGAACGTTCGTAACCAATCAGAACTCCCGCCGCCAGCGCCGTCAGTAAGCGCACCAGCATTTCGGTTTCATCACTGCTGAGTATCAAAGGTCTGCTCCTTTACCCATCTGAAAAATACAACCTGTTATAAAAACTGGTTCATATCAGCCGGTTAGTCAAACCGCTGAGCACTGATAAGCGCGGTTGCTGACAGAAAAAGAAGACAGATAAAACGGGGATTATGGTGGCGCCTGAGCGCCATTTTTGAGCGCTATTTATGAGCACCACTTACGGGCACGACTTATGAGCACTGCGAATAAACGGCAGATTAAGGGCAGACTTTCTGAATAACCGCCTCAGCAAGGGGCGCAATAATATATTCCTGCGCCTCAGCGGCGCTGATATCCATACTTTCAAACACCAGCCCCGGCCCGCTGACGCTCACCGTTGCGGCGTGACAGTCGACCGCCACAGGAACCGATAATTCGCCGGATTTACCGCTACGCTGCAGTGTCAGCCCTTCCGGCCGGGCGATATCGCCGTGCAGATACCATTCATCAAAATACGGGCCGCCGACTTCGTCCAGATACACAAACACCGCATCGTCAGCGCTGCCTTCCTGCGCACTGGCCTGTGCGGTAAAAGACAATAACAGGGCGAAAGACAACGGCAGGACCATTAATCTGCTGACAGTCATAAATTCAGGATTCCTTTTTATGTTATACCGGTGCAGTTCAGCTATCGGCGGAGGCCAGGCTGCACCGGGGGTATAAAGCCGTCTCAGGCCTGGTTATCCGGGTGACAGGGACAATCGGTCATATGGTCGTTCACCAGCCCCATACTTTGCATAAAGGCATAACAGATGGTCGGGCCAACAAAGGTAAAACCGGCTTTTTTCAGCGCTTTACTCATGGCTTTGGCGGCAGCCGTCTCGGCCGGAACCTCTTTCATACTGGCAAAACGGTTAATCACAGGCTCGCCGCCAACAAAACTCCAGAGCAATTCAACAAAATCGGTACCCTGTTTTTCCAGCGCCAGCAAGGCCAGAGCATTTTTGCGGATGCCATACAATTTTAAGCGGTTACGGATCAGTCCGGCATCGGTCAGTAATGTCTCAATCTGCTCATCCGTCATGCGGGCGATTTTTTGCGGATTAAAGCCGTAAAAACATTGGCGGTAATGGTCGCGCTTACGCAGCACGGTAATCCAGCTTAAACCCGCCTGCTGACCTTCAAGGCAGAGTTTTTCAAACAATTTCTGCCGGTCGTAATTAGGGATACCCCATTCCTTGTTGTGATATTCAAGATAATCATCCCCTTTCGCCCAGGCACAGGGAGTGAGTGCTTTTACAGCAGAAGACGATGTATCAGACATATTTTTGCAGCACCAGCAGACGGTTATTAGCGGGCATGGCGATATCTTTCAGCAGACGCAGTTTTTCTTTACGCGCCGCCAGCACGATTTGTTCAAAGTCTTTAATGCCCGAGTCCGGATCACGCTCACGCAGCCACTGATCCAGAAGGCGGTTACCGTCACTGGTAAACTGACCGCCGTAATTAAACGGGCCGTAAAAAAATGCCAGACCGGTATGCTTCAGCACCCGGCCGATACCCGCCATCATGGCACGTACTTTAGGCCAGCCGATAAAATGCACCACGTTGGCACTGAATACCGCATCCACCTGTTTAACCGGCCACAGGTCCTGCGCCACATCCAGCACCAGAGGCGGCAGAAAATTACTGTTCTGCGCGCGTTCGCGCCAGGCATTGATACCAGCAATACGGTCGGCAAGCTCAGACGGTTGCCATTTAATACCCGGCAAACGGCGGGTAATAAAGGCAGCATGCTGACCGGTACCGCTGCCAATCTCCAACACAACAGAGTGCGGTGGCAGCTCCCGTTCCAGCATATCGGCAATGGGTTGTTGATTACGCAGGCAGGCTTCAGATACCGGTGCTTCAGCAGAAGCTGTAACCTGCTTTACCTGCATATTGTGCGCCGCACTGTGCAAATCGTCGGCCTCCGCCATGACATCACCTTTTACACGGACGAATGGACCGCGAGTATGTCATAGCTGAGTGACTGCACAAGAGCCCTGCGGTGAATTTTATATGTCAGCCCGGCAACGAACAGACAGCTACCGGGGTAGCACATTGCAAAAGCCGGCCAAATGGTAAATTGCCGCCGGAGCGCGCAAGCGATAAAATCGCGGCAATCTCCTCCTATTCACTCATGTGGAATCCAGACAAAGCTTATGCGCGCCACCGAATTTCTGATTGCAACCGAAAAAGAAACCCCGGCCGATGCCGTTGTCGTCAGCCATCAGCTGATGATGCGCTCCGGCATGATCCGCAAACTGGCCGCCGGCCTGTACACCTGGATGCCGCTTGGTCTGCGCACCCTGCGCAAGGTCGAAGCCATTGTGCGTGAAGAAATGAACCGCGCCGGCGCTCAGGAAGTGCTGATGCCCGCGGTACAGCCAGCTGAGCTGTGGGAAGAAACCGGGCGCTGGTTCCAGTACGGCGGCGAACTGCTGCGCGTAAAAGACCGCCACAACCGTGACTTCTGTATCGGCCCGACCCACGAAGAAGTGATCACCGATCTGGCCCGTAACCAGCTGTCGAGCTACAAGCAGCTGCCGGTTAACCTGTACCAGATTCAGACCAAATTCCGCGACGAGACCCGTCCGCGCTTCGGTGTGATGCGCGCGCGTGAATTCATCATGAAGGATGCTTATTCCTTCCATGCCGACGAAGCCAGCCTGCAGATTACCTACGACAAAATGCACGAAGCCTACTCGCGCATCTTTACCCGTCTGGGTCTGGATTTCCGTCCGGTTCTGGCCGATACCGGCTCAATCGGCGGTGCGTCTTCACACGAATTCCACGTACTGGCTTCTTCCGGTGAAGACGATATTGCCTTCTCCAATGAGAGCGATTACGCCGCTAACGTCGAACTGGCCGAAGCCGTAGCACCGGCGGGCGAGCGTCCGGCGGCCACGGCTGTGCTGACCAGCGTTACCACGCCGGCGATGACCAGCATCGAAGACGTTGCCAGCTTCCTCAAAGCCAGCCCGGCTCAGGTGCTGAAAGCCATCGTTGTACGTGGTGAACACACCGAAGAAAACGCGCTGGGCGAACCGGCTCCTGTGGTGCTGTTCCTGCGTGGCGACCACGAGCTGAACGAAATCAAGGCCGAGAAAATTGCCGGTGTCGCGGCACCACTGCAGTTCGCTTCTGAAGCTGAAATCGCAGCCATTGGCGGCGTCAGTGGTTTTGTCGGCCCGCAGGGCATCCAAGCCAAGTGCTATGTTGACCGTTCTGCGGCGCACATGGCCGACTTTATCTGTGGCGCCAATGCCGCTGACACCCACCTGACCGGCTTTAACTGGGAACGTGACTGCGAGCTGCCGGAAGTCCGTGATCTGCGTAACGTGGTTGCCGGCGACCCAAGCCCATGCGGCAAAGGCACACTGGAAATCAAACGCGGTATCGAAGTGGGCCATATTTTCCAGCTCGGCACCAAGTACTCCGAAGCCATGAAAGCCAAAGTGCTGGATGAGAACGGTAAAGACCGTACGCTGGTGATGGGTTGTTACGGCATCGGTGTCAGCCGTGTTGTTGCTTCTGCGATCGAACAGAACCACGACGACAAAGGCATTATCTGGCCGGATGCGATTGCACCGTTCAACATCGGTATTGTGCCTATGGCTTACCAGAAATCCGAAGCCGTCACCAAGACCACCGATGAGCTGTACGCTCAGCTGACGGCTGCGGGCTTCGACGTGTATCTGGACGACCGCGACAAGAAAACCAGCCCTGGGGTTAAATTCGCCGATATGGAACTGATGGGCCTGCCACATCGTATCGTGATCAGCGACCGTGGTCTGGAAGCCGGTAATGTGGAATACAAAGCGCGCCGCCATGGCGAAGCTCAGGATATCCCACTGGCCGACATCCTTGATTTTCTTAAGCAGCAGATTGGTTAAATGCTGACCTCTGTGCAGACTCCGAACCGGGACTTCACAGCTGAAACCAGTGGACGCCTTGTGCGTTCGCTGGTTTTTTTCGCTCTGCTGGCTCTGATGTTGATCAGCCTGCCCTCCTATAGTGCTACGCAGAGCTCTGCACAAAGTATTGATCCGGAACTGCGCAATGCATTAAAAGATGCGGTTAACAGCAGCGAATCCTTTGAAGATAAATACGATGCACAGGTCTGGCTGGTCGATATGTCGGCACGCCTTAAACGCTATATCAAAAACGATAAACAACGGCTGGAATTACTCAGCCTGATCCATAAAGAAGCCAGCCGGGCCGGTTTATCACCGGAACTGGTGTTATCGGTCATTCAGGTCGAAAGCGCCTTTGACCGTTTTGCCCTGTCCTACGTTGGCGCCCAGGGTTATATGCAGGTGATGCCATTCTGGAAAAAAGAAATTGGCCGCACCGACGACAACCTGATGCACCCTGCCACCAACCTGCGTTACGGCTGTACCATCCTCAAACATTATCTCGATAAAGAAAAAGGCGACTGGATTCGTGCATTAGCACGCTACAACGGCAGCCTTGGCCGCACCAAATACCCGGAAAAAGTTATGCTGACCTGGGAACGGCACTGGTTTGTGAATTATTAGTTATTGATATTTTTCACCCGGATTTTTCTGATTGCCGCTCAAGCCTGAACTGCAACCGAAAAGAGCGTTAACCCTGAAAGATCCACAGCAATAACCTTAAAAATACGAACATCGGTGTCAAAGAAAATTCTGACGCATAAAAAAGCCCGCGATTGCGGGCTTTTTATTTTACTGAATCTGATCCCCTCTGCTTTTCAGCACACCACCGATACCGATATCAATCTGATAAGGTGTGGCATGTACGTCAAAGGCATCAAAGACTTTATGCCCGTGGTCAAACATTAACGGCAGCGCCAGTTTAAAACGCTGACGGAAAGGTTCTACCGCCTCAGCATTAACATAGTAAGAATTAACAACACCTAACCACTGGCGCTCCGGTGTGCTTGCTACCAGCTGATTCAGCTGCGCGATTTTATCTTCGCAACCGGGAAAATGTGGCATCGGACACAGAGTATCGAGAAATACCAGGCTTAGCGGTTTTTCTGCTGTCAGCATTTTAAGACTCTGCTCCTTGCCCCCGGCATTGAGCAACATGATATCGCCCATATCAGCACCGGCCTGCGGCTTTTTCTGCTGTACCGGCTGTTGTTTTTTTCTCTGCTGAGAGTCGGCGCTAACAACCGCACTGTCAGCCTCGTTATCAGAAGCCTCGTCAGCCGCAACGGCTTCCATTTTTTCTGTTACCGTCAGGCCCAGATAACGCCGCAGTTCATCGGTACTGCCGGAAAAAACGCGCTGCTCTCCCTGGTAAAGCACATGATAAGGCGATTCCCATACGCCCTCGCTGCGCATCAGGCGGAATTCCTTATCCAAAACCAGTGGCTGCAATTGCGGATAATAGCCCGAAAATTCCTCCAGCTGCGCCGTGGTGACATTTAACTGCGGCTGAATCCAGATTTGCTGGCTTTGCTGACGGAAACTGGCAGGCAGTCGTTCCAGTAATTGTTCATCGCCCCGGCCATCATAAACAGCCCAGATATCGGTAAACACCAGATGGCGGATTTTTTCGTTTTCAGTGACCACCGGTTCACCCCGAAAATCGGTGAATTCAGCCTGCACCGCCACCGGTGCCAGTAATAATAAAGACATCAGTCCTGCTTTCATTGTTTGTCCTCCTGCTGGCTCCAGTCAGCCACTATATTTTCCAGCTGATCGGTCAGTAAAAACGTGTGGTAAGCCACGCGCCCATCCCGGTCGATTAGAATATGCGTTGGCGTACCCACCACCCCATAAGCGGCGGTCAGCGCTCCGTTCTGATCAAAGGTGGTCGGCATGCTGTAGCCCCCGGCTTTAAACAGCTGCTGAATATTGGCTACCGAATCGTTAATACCGACATTCACACTCAGTACCTGCACAGGCTCTCCCGGCTGCTCATAAACGGACTGCAGGTACGGCATTTCTGCTTTGCAGTAGCTGCACCAGGTTGCCCAGAATTTCAGATACACCGGCTTCTTGCCGATCAGCTCGCTCAGTTGCAGCGTTTTGCCATCCAGTGTCTGCACACTGAAATCCGGCGCCGGATCGCCAACCGCCAGTGGTGGTTTCGCCTGCGTCAGAGAGGGAGCCAGAATCAGCGTCAGGCTCAGCAGCAAAGCCGCCGGTCTGAGCAGAGGTTTACGTGGTTTACGCATTGCGTTCTCCTTATTGATTAAAAACAGAAACTTCAGAACTGTTGCAGCGCCTGCCAGCTGAACCACACAGCAGCCAGTAACATCAGGCCGGCCTGCAGACGCTGGCTGAGCAGCAACCAGCGCCCGGATTTCGGCAGTCGTGCCAGCATGCCGCTGAAGGTGCCAGCAGCCAGCAGCAACGCACTCATGCCAAGGGCAAACACAAACATCAGTAACAGCGCCCAGGGCACGCTGCCCTGTCCGGCCACATACATCAGCAGCATGCCGAATACCGGCGATGTACAGGGAGCCAGCACCAGGCCCGATACCGCACCACTGAGCATGACGCGCATAAAGGGAGGCATTCGCCCGGCGGCAGGCACGTCTGGCAGCTGCAAGGCCGGCATTCTCAGCCAGCCCAGCATCCAGGCACTGAACAGCAGACACATAAACGCCACCAGCAACAGCGTGACAGGATGGCTGGCGACCGAGCCAAACAGCTGGCCACTGCTGGCCGCAAAAACGCCCAGAATGGCGTAAGTCAGCGACAGCCCCAGAACATAGAAAAGCGACAGGACAAAGGCCTGACGGCGGTCAGTACTGTGACTGCCGACCACCGCCACCGTAATCGGCAGCATGGGATACACGCAGGGAGTAAGACTGGTCAGCAAGCCGGTCGCAAATACAGCCAGAGGCACCCAGACTGACCATTGCCCATCAAACAAGGCGGTTTGAATAAAACTGTCCATAACGGACTCCGTCGTTGGTAATGACGGCATTGATAGCAGGAAGCGGCGCTGAGGTTATGTAAACGGGCTAAAATCCTCTTAAAATCCTTATAAAATTTATATTTCTCTTTATATTTCAATAGCTTATAAAAACCAGCAAAGAACGACACGGTTGCCGGGGAAGCCGGCACTACCTAGAATGGGCGCCTTACCTCAGGCAGCAAACGGCCCAACGGATGACCAGGCAGTACCGATTTGACGCATTTACCTTTGACCCCGAGCGCGGCAGTCTTCACAGCGATCAGGGCGAACACACCGTGCTGCGCCACAAGGTTGCCAACCTGCTGCACTATCTGTTGCAACATGCCGACCGGGTAGTCAGTAAAGAGGAACTGCTGGCCGAACTGTGGACCCACGGCGACTACCGCGAGAACGCCCTCACCCAGAGCATTCGCGAACTGCGGCTGGCACTGGGCGACAACGCTCAATCACCGCGTTATATCCGCACCTTCAATCAGCGTGGTTATCAGTTTATTGGCCGCCTGACAGCCGCCGGGACAAGCAGCGAAAGTGAACCATCGCCCGGCCAGTCAATGGCAAGCCAGACATGGCATCCGGCTCTGTTACGCACATTGGTGCTGGGCGGCGCACTGGCGCTGTTAGTGAGCGCACTGATGCTCTGGCGTCCGGCCAGCACTCAGATCTCCCCTTCCGGCAGTACGTCATCCCTGCTGGTTCTGCCTTTTATTAATGCCACCGGTGAAAGCCAGATGACCTGGCTTGAGCTGGGGCTGGCGGACATGATTGCCATTGACCTGAAACGCCAACAAAAACTGAGCGTTACCCCCCCGGCTCAGGCGCAGTCATTACTGCTCGGTTCAGGTCTGCCCTGGCCGACCCTGCCGGTGCATATCCGCACCCTGCTCAATGACCAGCAGCAGGACGCTGCGCTGTTTGCCAGCGTGCGTTTGCATAACCAGCAACAGGTGCTGGATTTTCAGCTGATTTATCGTGATGGCCGTATCCAGCAAGGGGCTATCAGCTACCCATCGCTGCCGGCCGAGTCGCTGGCCATCAGTCAGCAACTGCTGGCCTTACTGCGTCCGCAGCACGCTGAAAAACACCCGGCAGCCGCAACCGACCCGATTGCTGCCCAGGCACTGGCGCAGGGGATGCAGGCCCTGCGTCAGCAAGGTGCCGTTCGTGCACGGCCTTATTTCCAGGCATCCCTGACCATTGAGCCGGACAGCCACTGGGCCAGAGCCTGGCTGATACGCGCCCTGCTCAATCTTGGTGAATGGCAACAGGCCGAACAGCAACTGGCCGCCATTCCCGCCAGCGAACTGGACAATGACCTCAGCCTGAAAACCTTTGCTCTGCACAGTCGTGCACAGCTGGCCTTATGGCGCGGCGATAACAACAGCAGCCTGCTCGCCGATCAGGCACTGAATCTGGCGCAACAAACCTCCGACCCGGAGCTGATCACTCAGAGCCTGCAGCTCAAGGCACAACAAGCCTGGGATGCAATGGACTGGCAGGAGCATCAGCGCTTACTGCAACAGGCCAGCCTGCGGACAGAACAGTCCGCCGATATACAACTGCGCGCAGACCAGCTGTTTTATCTGGGCAACCCCAGCAACAGCGGTCTGGAAAAGTCGCCTCTGAACGATCTGGACAGCAATCGCCTGCGGCTGGAGAAAGCGCTTAATTTTTATCGCCAGCTGAATAATCAGCCACAGATCGCCGCCACCGAACTGGCGATTGCGCAGAATTACCGTTTCCCGCTGCATGAGCGCAGCACTGCACTGGCAGCAGCCATTGCTGCCTATCGCACGTTGAAGCAACCCTATGATCTGGCTCAGGCGCTGATTTATGGCGGCTTTTTTCAGCTGCAGTTACACCGGGGGGATCTGGCACAGGATTATTTCCGCGAAGCCGCCGGGATCGCCCGCCAGCTGGGAGCCACTCCGCTGATCAGCCTGAGCGAACTTTATCTGGGCTTTGCCAGTCTGGATCAGGGACTCGACCAGAGCAGCCTTGGCCGTCATGGCCAGAACAGCGAATACCTGCACAAGGCACTGCAGCAATTTCAGAGTTTTATCGATACAGCGCCGACCAAACTCTATCTCGCCCATGCGCGCTTCTTCCGCGGCTGGGCACTGGCTGATCTGGCGCGCAGCGCGCCGGAAAAACAGCGCAGCCGCTATTTCGCTCAGGCGCTGGATGAGCTGCAGCAGGCTCAGACGCATTATCAGACCCTGCAAATGCCCACCAGCATCGGCTACAGCAACTATTCAATTCTGTGGATTTATCTGCAGCAGCAACAGTATGACAAAGCACTGCTGGCCGCCCGCTCTCCCGATACCCGGCTGCAGGCCAGATATCTGGCCCGGGTTCACTACGAGCAGCAGCGGCCTGAGCAGGCGCAACAGGTGCTGGAAGAGTTCCGTAAACGCTGGCCGCAGCTCTGGCAGGAAGACGATACGCAGCGCTTACGTCTGTATCAGCAAGGGGACTATCAGTTGCTGCCGCCGGAGCCCCTGCCGCATCTGGTGTACTGTGAATCAGACTGGCTGGAGGGCTGACATCAGGGCGCCAGCAAACCAAACCCCAGTGCCAGCGGAATCAAGCCGATCACATTGAGTGCTTTCCGCCGCAGGGCAATAAAACCTACCGCAGCAAAAACAATATCGGCGCCACTCAGCAGGCTTGAGCTGGCGACCGGTGTGACCAATGTCGCCAGTAACAGTCCGACAACCGCAGCATTAACGCCCATTAAAGCGTGCTTTAAACCGGGTTTAACCAGCCACTGCGACCATAACGGCTGCACCGCCGTTAACAGAATAAAACCCGGTAAAAATACCCCCAGCGTTGCCAGTAAAGCGCCGCTCACCCGAGCCTCTGGCAATAATTCAGCACCTAAAAACGTGGCGAAGGTAAACATCGGGCCCGGCACCAGCTGCGCAGCGCCATAACCGGTAAGCAGGGTTTCGGCCGTCAGCTGCCCGGCAAACTGCTGCTGTACCAGAGGCAACACCACATGGCCGCCACCAAAAACCAGACTGCCGGTCTGATAAAAAGCGGCGAACATTCCCATAGCGTCTGCCGTATCGTTCAGGCCGGACAGATGACTGAGTAAATACAGGCCGGCCCATAGCATCAGTCCGATAATCAGTGCCAGACGCTTGCCCGGATACGACTGAAACGGCTGCGCCTGTTGCTCTGCCTGCCCGGCAGAATCTGCCAGTCTGGTGCCTTGCCAGCGCGCATATATCCAGCCGCCGAACGCTGCCAGAATCAGCAACAGCCAAACCGGCAGCGGCGTCAGCCAGAGCGCAACGGCAGTAAGCAACATCAATACCCGGCTGAAGGCGCTGCTGCAGAAGGTCTTCGCCATGCTCAGTGTGGCATCGGCCACAATCATCACGGCCAGCAGTTTCAGGCCGTGAATCAGCGCCGGAAACCAGTTATAAGTCAGCAGGGTATGAAGACCGCCGGCCAGCGCCAGCATCAGTAAGAAAGACGGCAGGGTAAAGGCAATAAACGCGCTGATACCACCTGCCACTCCGGCCCGTTGCACGCCAATTGCAAAGCCGACCTGACTGGAAGCAGGTCCGGGCAGAAACTGCGCCAGTGCCACCAGCTGTGCATAATGCTCTGCACTCAGCCACTGCAGGCGCTGGACAAAGACACGCTGAAAAT
>NZ_DDCJ01000091.1:0-4981 GCF_002335285.1 Thalassolituus sp. UBA2009 | reverse complement strand
CCCGAGATGAGCCGCAGGCCCGCCAAAACTGATGCAACCCAGCCACAAGAACTGGCGGAATATATGCCATAAGCGCACAGCCAATGGCTCTGTTTTCTTTGCCGGCCTGTCAGGCCGTGCTGGCATTGTCATCGCTATCCGCCGCGCATATTGATCGTGGCTGTGCAATGTACATAAAACCCGGAAAAACGTGAAATCAGAAGATGATGCAGGCCCGAACCGTCTTCATCAGGGCCTTACACGACCAAAGTCTAGCGCTCGCTGGAATATTGGTCATACCAATATTTTCACCCTGTTTTTCAAGCCTGATATCAGCAATGACAAGGGCTGCGGGCCTTTTTCCTTTTTGGCCTCCGGTCTGACACCTCACAACATACCAGTAAAACTACTTACGTGTTGTTGCCAGAACTACTTACAAAACCGCAGTCCTGCGGATAGTCAGCAACAGCCATGACTTGCACACTCGAAAAGTCAGGGTGTGCTGTGCCTCTTCACGGGTGCGCACAATCAATCTGAAACACTAAAAAGGATAATAACCATGATCCGCCTATCCCGCTTTAAACAGGTACTGGTAGCCGCTGCGTGCAGTCTGGCTATGTTCGGTACTGCTCAGGCAGACGAGAAAGTATACCGTCTGAAACTGGCCGAAAGCTGGCCGACGAACTTCCCCGTTTTTGGTGACGCACCGCGTAATATGGCTGCGATGGCTGAGAAAATGTCGAATGGCCGTCTGCAGATCACCATCGACTCCGCCAACAAGCACAAGTCAGCCTTTGGCGTGTTCGATATGGTACGTGCCGGTCAGTACGATATGGGCCACTCAGCGTCTTACTATTGGAAAGGCAAAGTACCGAATACGCTGTATTTCACCACCATGCCATTCGGTATGACCGCCCCTGAGCAATACGCCTGGTTCTACTACGGCGGCGGCATGGAGCTGATGGAAAAAGTGTACGGTGAGTTCAATATCCTGAGCTTCCCGGGCGGTAACACCGGTAACCAGATGGGTGGTTGGTTCCAGAAAGAAATCAACAGCCTGGAAGACCTGAAAGGCCTGAAAATGCGTATTCCGGGCTTTGCCGGTGAGGTTCTGGCCAAACTGGGCGCCAGCCCGACCAATATCCCGCCAGGCGAGCTGTACACTGCCCTTGAGCGCCGCACCATCGATGCACTGGAATGGGTTGGTCCGTCTCTGGATCTGCGCATGGGTTTCCACAAGATCGCCCCTTACTACTACACCGGCTGGCATGAGCCTGCAACCGAACTGCAGTTCATGATCAACAAGCGTTCATGGGACCGTCTGCCTGCGGATCTGCAGGAAGTCCTGCGCGTCGCGATGCGTACCGCAGCCTACGATATGTACATTCAGTCTTACCACGAATCCGCTGAAAACATGGCCGTGCTGGATAAAGACTATCCTAAAGTTCAGATCCGTACTTTCCCGGCTGACGTAATGAAAGCTCTGCATAAAGCCAACAACGAATTGCTGGCAGAAAGTGCTGCAAAAGATCCATTGGCCAAAGAAATTCTCGATTCGCAGGCAACTTATCTGAAGAAAGCCCGCCGCTGGACCGATATTTCTGACAAAGCTTACCTGAACAGCGCCGACTGATCAGGACCCAATAACAACGACAGATGCCCCGCCGGGCTTACCCAGTCCGGCGGGGGCAAACGGGAGTGCATTATGCTGATTAAGGCAGAACGGGCCATTAATCGCTTTTCCGATTTTCTCGGCACAGTCGCCGCTGTGCTTTTTATTCTGATGCTGATGAACGTGTTTATTGACGTTGTCATGCGTTACGCCCTGAACGAAGTTTCCATCGCGATGCAGGAAATGGAATGGCATCTGTTTGCTGCCATGTTCATGCTGGGTGTTCCTTACACGCTGCGGGCCGGTGGCCATGTGCGCGTGGATCTGGTGTATGAAAATTTATCCATCCGCCGCAAAGCCATTATTGATATTGCCGGCGGCCTGCTGTTACTGATCCCGTTTTGCCTGCTGGTCGGCTGGTACGGTATTGATTTTGCGCATGAAGCCTGGAGTCTGGGCGAAACCTCCGGCGATCCCGGCGGCCTGAGCAATCGCTGGATTATTAAAGCCGTTATTCCATTTGCATTTTTTGCGACGGCCATATCCGGCATTGCAATGATTCTGAACAGCGTAATTGCCCTGAAAGATGAGCATGAAACCAAAATCGACCGGGGGCTTTTATGATCGGTATTATTATGTTTTTCGTCGCCCTGCTGATGCTGATTTTCGGCTTCCCGGTGGCGTTTACTTTTGGCGGTGTCGCCCTTATTTTTGGCGTATTTGCTGAAGGTCCGGACATTTTCGCTTTTATGCCTTTCCGCGTACAAAGCATTATGGAAAACGTCACCCTGATGGCAGTACCACTGTTTATCTTTATGGGTATTGTGCTGCAACGTACCAGACTGGCAGAACAACTGCTGGAAGCCATGGGTAAACTCTTTGGTGGTGTGCGTGGTGGTCTGGCTATTTCCACGGTTCTTGTGGGAGCTTTATTAGCCGCCTCTACCGGCGTTGTTGGCGCATCGGTTGTTGCGATGGGATTAATCTCCCTGCCGGTTATGCTGAAGTATAATTATGACAAGTCTCTGGCCTGCGGAACTATCTGTGCCTCCGGAACCCTGGGGCAGATTATTCCACCATCCATTATTCTGATTATTCTCGGTGATGTATTAGGTATTCCCGTTGGCGACTTATTCCAGGCAGCATTAGCGCCCGGTCTGGTGCTGATTGGCTGCTACGTGGTGTATATCCTGATCTACACCTGGCTGAAACCAGAAGCTGCACCTGCCCTGCCGATGGACGACGATTTAACCCATCGTCATGAGCAATATATCCGCGCATTAAAGGCAATTATTCCTCCGTTGGCGCTGATTCTTGTGGTGCTGGGTTCCATTTTTGCCGGTATTGCCACCCCGACAGAATCGTCGGCACTGGGTGGTGTTGGTGCCCTGCTTCTGGCGGCTATTTACGGCCAGTTTAACTGGAAGATGGTGTACGAGGCCTCACAGGAAACGGTAAAAATCTCTGCGATGGTTTTCGCCATTCTGCTTGGTGCAACGGCGTTCTCCATGGCGTTCAGTTACACCGGTGGCGATTATATTGTTGAGGAACTGCTGTCTGATATGCCAGGTGGTGCGATGGGCTTCCTGATTCTGTCGATGGTTGCCATTATGATTTTGGGCTTCTTTATCGACTTCGTGGAAATCAGTTTTATCATCGTACCGATTCTGGCACCGGTTGCTAACGCACTGGGCATTGCTCCGGTCTGGTTCGCCATTCTGATTGCCATGAACCTGCAGACGTCTTTCCTGACACCGCCTTTTGGCTTCAGTCTGTTCTATTTAAAAGGGGTCGCCCCCGCCGGTGTCCGCACCATGGATATTTATCGCGGCGTTGTACCTTTTATTTTAATGCAGGTCGGCGTGGTGATTACCATTCTGCTGTTCCCTGAATGGTATGGCCTGCTTGACTGACAGGAGTCCTGTTCTGTGGCCGGAAAGCATCAGGCATCCGGCTACAGAATATGTTATTTATCCATTACCGCTGCTCTCTTTGCTGACAATAATAATGACAATAAAGTATTTATGAATACCCGACAGCAAACGACAGAATCAGACTCCGAACGGCGACTATCTATCCTTGCCGACAGGTTCTAAGATGAACAATCTTTTAATTCCGCCACGGCCACCGGGTATGAATCTGACGTTAAAAGCCAAGATCCTGCTGCTTACCGTATTACCACTGGTCGCACTCACCCTGACCATTACCTGGATAACCCAGCGCCAGGCACAGCAATTGGCACAGCAACAGGTCGCTATTTTTGAAGAAAACGTACTGGCCAGTAAACGCAAAGCGCTGGTCGATTATGTCAGCCTGGCCATGACATCGATTAATCCGGTTCTGGAAGAACTGGAATATGGCCTCGACCAGTCACGGGCAGAATACGAAATCAAACGCATCCTGCAGGGGCTCACCTACGGTAACGATGGCTACTTTTTTGTTTACGACCAGAACGGTACCAACCTTGTTCACCCGGCACAGCCGGATCTAGTCGGCCAACCCATGATCGATTTTCAGGACGATAACGGCCAGTATGTTATCCGCGATCTGCTGGCGCTGGCGGGTAAAGGTGGTGGGTTTTATCGCTATATCTGGAATAAGCCCTCGTTATCGGGGCAGGAAAACAAGCTCAGTTACGTCGTCAATATTCCTTATCTTAACTGGATGATGGGCACCGGCCTGTACGTTGATGATATCGCCGCAGAAACCCGCTCACTGCAGAATAAAGTGAATACCAATGTACGCCGTACCTTTCTCGCAGCGTCTGTATTGCTGGCCGTTACCCTCGCGCTGGTCGTCATCATCGTTATTATTATTAATATTCATGCCACCCAGCTGGCCGATCAGCGCCTGCAGGATCTGGCGCATCGCTCTGTAGCCTTTCAGGTTATGCAGCGCCGGACGTTTGCCCGAGAGTTGCATGATGGCATTAATCAGATGCTGGTATCCGCCAAATTGCGCTTGAATCTGGCGGATAAAAAATGGCCCCACGAAGATGCCCGTGAACATCTGCATAAAGCCACCGACATGCTCAATATGTCGATTCAGGAAGTGCGCCGGGTATCACACAATCTGCGCCCGGTGATGCTTGATGATCTGGGTCTTGAGGCGGCATTGCACAGTCTGCTCGACAATATCAGCGAGTCAGGAAAAATACGGGTAAAACGGCGTATCCGTTTACCGGAAACCCGCCTGCCCGATGCCATTGAAATGACACTGTATCGTCTGGTACAGGAAGCCATTACCAATGTGCAAAAGCATGCCGAAGCGACTCAGGTCAGCCTGAATATCAGCCATAATCTGCAGAGCGTTCTGATTGAAATGGAAGATAATGGCTGCGGCTTTTCACTTGAAGAAGACCAGAGCGGTATCGGCCTGATGAACATGCGT
>NZ_DDCJ01000131.1:0-3126 GCF_002335285.1 Thalassolituus sp. UBA2009 | reverse complement strand
GGAATACCCGCAGACACCTGTGTTTAAGCTTTTCCCTGCATTTCCAGCGCTTTCTGGTACAGCTCTTTTTTATTCTCGCCGGTCAGGTCGGCAATAATGGCCGCTGCTTTTTTCGGTGGCAGTTCGGCCAGCAGCAGGCGGAACAATTTGTTGCTGTCGACTTCGCTGGCCGGGGCCGGATCGGGGTTGCCGGCAATCATCACCACGAATTCACCCTTCTGCTGGTCGGCATCCGCCTGCAGCTGGCTGAGAATGTCTGGCAGTGTGCCGTGATAAAAAGTCTCGAAGGTCTTGGTTAATTCACGAGCAACACAGGCTTGACGTTCTGCGCCAAAAACCTCAGCCATGACTTCCAGCGTATCGAGAATCCGGTGCTTGGATTCGTAGTAAACCAGGGTGCGTGCTTCCTGTTCCTGAGCCAGTAATTTTTCGCGTTTGGCACCACTTTTATGCGGTAAGAAACCTTCAAAAGTAAAACGGTCGGTCGGCAGGCCCGCAGCACTCAGGGCGGTAATAATGGCACTGACGCCGGGAATCGGGCTGACATTCAGGCCGCGCGCGCGCAGCGCCTGCACCAAAGGATATCCCGGATCGGAAATTAACGGGGTACCGGCATCGGATACCAGCGCCATGCTCTGGCCCTGTTCCAGATGGCGGGCAATCTGTTCTACACGCTCGCGTTCGTTGTGTTCGTGCACCGATAACAGCGGCTTTCGCAGGCCCAGGTGCTGGAGTAATTTTGCGGTATGTCTGGTATCCTCGCAGGCAATTACATCAACGCTGGTCAGCACCTGCTTTGCACGCTCGGTGAGGTCAGCCAAATTACCAATGGGTGTCGCCACGACGTAAAACGTGCCGACCTGCATTCTGGGATCTGAAGTCATGCGGGGAAACTTACCTGATCGTTGGTTACGCGGATTATCGCTGCTGGTTGTCAGCGCGGGTCTGGGTTTAAGCGGTTGTTCTACCACACCGGGACAAACCGGGCTGGGCAACAACAGCCTTACCGAAAGCAGTAGTCAGAGTAATTCAGTATTAATGCAGCAGATTCGCGGCGAACTCGACGACGGCGAGTTTGGCAATGCTGCGCTGCAATTGCAACTGTTGCACGAGCGTGTGCTCACGCCACAGGAGCAGGTGGAATTTTTGCTGCTGTCGGCGCAGATGCATCTGGGCAGCAATGAGCCGGAAATTGCCGGCGAATATCTCAGCCAGCTTGCCCAGCGTATGGATTACGCCACGCCGGAGCAGGAACTGCGCGCCAGCCTGTTAAAAGCGCGCTGGTACGAAAGCAATGGCGAATATCTGGCCGCCGCGCGCGAGCGTGATTTTTTATCCGGCGCATTAAATCCGGAGCAGCGCGAGCAGAATCATGAGCAAATCTGGCAGGATTTAATGGCCATGCCGGAAGTCGAGCTGCTGGAATGGGCAGAAAAAACCCCGGCCACCCAGTTTGGCGACTGGCTGCGACTGGCGGCGATTTCCCGTAACTCACGCCTGACACTGGACGAACATCTGGCGGCGGTCACTACGTGGCGCGAACAGAATCCGGCTCACCCGGCAGCGATACAATTACCCGGCGGCCTGGCGCTGCTGGCTGATCTGGCGGCCAACCGTCCGCACAGCGTCGCACTGATGCTGCCGTTATCCGGCCCGCTGGAGAAAACCGGTGGCGCCATCCGCGATGGTTTTATGGCCGCTTACTACGAGTCCCTGGATAAAGGCTACGCCATTCCGCAGGTGCATCTGTACGACAGCCAGAAATACAGCGATATCGATATTGCCTACGCTCAGGCGCAGCTCGACGGTGCGCAGTGGGTGATCGGGCCGATCAACAAAATGCAGGTGCAGGCGCTGCAGCAACGCGAGACCCTGCCGCTGCCAACCCTGGCCCTGAACTATGGTGACCGCAGCGAAGCCGAAACCCTGCCCGCCAACCTCTACCAGTTCGGCCTGGCCGCTGAAGACGAAGCGGTACAGATTGCCGAAAAAGCCTGGACCGATGGCCTGCGCCGCGCGCTGGTGCTGGTACCACAGGGCAACTGGGGCGAGCGTATTTATGCCGCCTTTGAACAGCGCTGGCTGGAGCTGGGTGGTGAAATCGGCGAACAGCGTTTTTATCCGAACCGTCAGGACTACAACCCGGAAATCAAAGCGCTGCTGAACGTCGACGACAGCCAGAAGCGGTATCAGACCATGCGCCGTCTGTTACGTCAGAGCACCGAATTTGAGCCGCGCCGCCGTCAGGATGTCGACTGGGTATTTATGGTTGCCCTGCCGCAGCAGGCCCGCCAGATCAAGCCGACGCTGGCATTTAACTTTGCCGGTGATCTGCCGGTATACGCCACCTCGCATGTGTATTCCGGCGAACCGAATCCAACCAAAGACCGCGACCTGAACGGCGTGCAGTTCTGCGACGTACCCTGGCTGCTGGAAAGCAGCGAGCTGTACCGCACCGTAGAAAAAGTGATGCCGAATGGTCAGGGAGGCTATGCCCGCTTATACGCCATGGGCGTGGATGCCTTCCGTCTGCTGCCACGGTTAAAACAGCTGGAAGTATTCCCGCACAGCCAGATGTTTGGCAGCACCGGCGCACTGGCGCTGGATCACGAGCGCCGCATTCACCGCCGCACCGAATGTACCCAGTTCCGCTCTGGCCGGCCGCAGCGTTTAGCCAGACGCTGAGAACTCACACCGCACAATTCACGGGGCAAGGATGCCATGTGGTTTACCCGCAAAGACAAAATTCCGCAGGATTCAGCGCAAACGGCAGAGACTTCCTCTGCCGCTGAAACCCGTGCTGCAGAAAAGCCTGCAACCCGTAAACCTGCAACCCGCACAAAAGGCGCCGAGATTGAACAGGCCGCCGAACACTTTCTTAAACGTCAGGGGCTGAAAGCCGTCAGCCGCAATTACACCATCCGTGGCGGTGAAATAGACCTGATTATGCGCCACGGTAACGTGCTGGTGTTTGTTGAGGTGCGTTATCGCGCCAACCACATTCACGGCAGCGGCGCTGAAAGCATTACCCACCACAAGCAACAGCGTTTACTCAAAACCGCCCAACATTATCTGCAGAAACATTACGGCGCTGCACCGCCCGACTGCCGCTTTGACGTGATGTCG
>NZ_DDCJ01000009.1:0-3413 GCF_002335285.1 Thalassolituus sp. UBA2009 | reverse complement strand
GGCCTGTTTAATTAGTGCTAACAGGCCCTAAGGGTAATGCTTATGTCCTTCGAACAAAGTCTGCTGCAGCGCGCGGCTAATCAGTGCGAGCTGTGTACTTCTGCCAACGATCTTTCTCCGTTTCTGGTGCCGCCGCACAGCCAGCTGACCGTCGACAGCGGTGTTGTTCTCTGCGCGACCTGTAAAGCCCAGGTTGAAGGTGCTGAGCCGGATGCTAACCACTGGCGTTGCCTGAACGACAGCATGTGGAGTCAGGTACCGGCGGTGCAGGTGCTGGCTTACCGTATGCTGAAGCGTTTGTCGGCTGAGCCATGGGCGCAGGATCTGCTGGACGTGATGTACATGGAAGACGACACCCGCAAATGGGCAGAAACCAGTGCCGCAGCGGCCGATGATGACCGTGAACCAACCCGTGACAGCAACGGTGCTGTGCTGCAGGCCGGTGATAACGTCACTTTGATCAAAGACCTGGATGTAAAAGGCGCCAACTTTACTGCCAAGCGCGGCACCATGGTGCGTGGTATTGGCCTGACTGATAACCCGGAGCATATTGAAGGCCGGGTAAACGGTACGCGTATTGTGATTATCAGTGCTTACACCAAAAAAGCCTGAGTTACGAAATTGATCGTCTCAAAAGCCGGATTTATTCCGGCTTTTTTGTGGCCGTTATTCAGGCTATGGTGATGGACGTTATTCACAGTCAGACAGTATCTGATACAGGGAGCATGTATGCAGGAAAAATTAAATTACGTCGAATTTTCCAGCCGCGATCTGGCGGCCAGTAAAACCTTTTTTCAACAGGTTTTTGGCTGGACATTTCAGGACTATGGCCCGGAATATTGTGCTTTTTTTGCAGCCGAAGCCGGACTGGATGGTGGTTTTTATCTGGATACTGAAAAAGCGCCGGCCGCCGGTGCATTATTGGTGTTTTATTCTGCGGAGCTGGAACATTGTCTGGCACGGGTAGAAGAGGCTGGCGGGCAAATAACAAAGGCGGTATTCAGTTTTCCCGGTGGCCGGCGTTTTCATTTTTCAGAACCCGGTGGCAATGAGCTGGCGGTCTGGTCGGATAAAGCAGCGGAATAGGCCGACCGGCAGAGAACGACCAGAGTCGGATTGGAATCGGTATGTCTGATCGGTTATAAACAACCTTTGCGCCGCATTGTCGGCGTGTTGAGATTGGCAGATGGGGTATTCATGCACAGCGAATTCTGGCACGACAAATGGTCAAAAAAAGAGATTGGTTTTCACCTCGACGAGGTAAATAAAGTCCTGCTGAAATACTGGCCGGATATGCATCTGGCCACGGGCAGCAAAGTGTTGTTGCCTCTGTGTGGAAAAACGCTGGATCTGTTCTGGTTGCGTCAGGCTGGTTATGGCGTGGTCGGCATTGAACTCAGTGAAATTGCGCTGGACGAACTGGCCGCTCAGCTGACTGCGGAACTGGACATTGCCATTGAAAAAAACCGTGAAGATGAGCAGGTGTTTTATCGTGGCGACGGCGTATTACTGATTGCCGGTGATTTCTTTAACGTCAGCCGGGAATTGCTGCAGCGTGAGCTGGGTGGCGATATCGATGCGGTGTATGACCGTGCGGCACTGGTGGCGTTACCGGAAAGTATGCGCCGGCAATACAGCCAGCATCTGCATGCCCTCAGTCATGGTGCGCCACAGATGCTGGTGACCCTCGATTATGATCAGAGCCAGATGGACGGCCCGCCGTTTGCGCTCAGTGACGCCGAAGTACATGCTCACTACGATGCGTTGTATACGCTGACATTGGCGGAAGAGCGGGAACTGATTGAGCAAGAGCCGCGCTTTAAGGCCCGTGGCCTGACATCCTTTAAACAGCGGCTGTATTTTTTACGCTGAGTGCGGATGTCGGGCTGTGGCGGAGCTTATACGGCTCCGTCAGTCTCAACCGACAGAACACAAATCCCGCCGCTTTGCGGGTAATGCCAGACCACATTGATATCCCAGAAACGCACACCGTAACGGCGGCTCTCATCCGGCTGCTGATAAGCCGGTTTTGGGTCCTGAGCCAGGCACTGTTCCACCAGTGCCACAACGTCTTCCCCCAGTCTTTTCGCCTGTTGTTGTGCTGCCGCCAATGCGTTTGGCTGCCAGCTGACGCTGACGGTGACCGGTGCCTCACTGGCGATGCCATTGTCGGCGCCTGCGATACTGTCGGCATAAGGCACATAGGGTTTGATATCAATGATCGGTGTGCCGTCGAGCAGATCGACACCGGATACCCATAATCGCGTGCCTTCCACTTTTTCCAGCCTGACCACTGACTGGCCAATACCGTTGGGGCGGTGGGTGCTGCGCGTGGCGAATACTCCCAGTTTCTCGTTGCCGCCCAGACGCGGTGGCCGTACCCGCAACCGCGGTGCTGCAGGATCATCGGCCGGTGCCTGATGGAACTGAAACAGCAGCCAGATATGGCTGACCTGCTCCAGACCAAGCAGGGCTTCCGGCTGATTGTAAGGTGGTAGCAGCTCAATCACCGCCCGTGCAGCCGGTGCCAGTTGTGGCTGGCGCGGAATGGCAAACTTTTCGGCAAACGGCGTACGCGCAATGGCGACTGGCTGCACGCTGGTGGGGCCGATTGCAGAATGTATGGCTGCTGGGCTCATGACAGATTATTCCGGCAAAAGCGGCAGTATACCTGTGGTCGGTTCGCGCATACGACCCCGCCATGATTTTGTGCAGAGCTTGTGTTGGCGTTGCGCCGACCCTGCAATGGCGTACAGGTTCCGTGGTGTTTTTTTCAATACTGAACATGGATGTTCAAAAAAGTCATTTGAAGCCTAATTTGTTTCAATAAGTTACCTAATGATTACTATCTGATACAAATTGGCCGTTTTTGTGCTGGCATACTGCCGCCGCATTCGACGAACAGTAATAAATCCGTCGGTTATTCCGCCTGTGGGGTTCTCCTGACCGGGCGGCTCACATAGCGTTTCAGCAAGGTGTTCTGATGTTCAATAAACCATCCGTTCTGGCGGTTGCCGTAGCGGCAGCTTCCCTGTTCAGCGCCGGTGTTCAGGCTTCCGGTTTTAAAATTAATGAGCAAAGCGCCAGTGGCGCCGGCCGTGCCTTTGCCGGCAGCGCAGCGGTTGCCAACGATGCTTCTGTGGTGTTCTTTAACCCGGCCGGTATGAGCCGTCTTGAGCGCTCCCAGGCCAGTTTTGGTTTTACCTATCTGCAGCTGGAAGGCAGTTTTGAAGGTGTACGCACCAACCCGACTGGTATGGTGACCAGCGATACTGCTGAAGCCGGTGTGTATAACGACGGTGGCGATTTTATGCCGGATAAAGTCATTCCGTTTGGCTATATCGTGCAAAAGCTGGATGACAAGGCGGCCGTGGGCCTGGGCATCTTCGCGCCGGTCGGTACCGCAACCGATT
>NZ_DDCJ01000142.1:0-15189 GCF_002335285.1 Thalassolituus sp. UBA2009 | reverse complement strand
TTCTGCGGCTGATAGTACATCTGTAACTGGCCATCATTGTCGTTCAGCGCCTGCTTTAACGATTTCAGAAAATGCAGTTTCTGCAGGTGTTGCTGATCCATGCCGTCTTCATATAAAAACAGCGACAGCTTATGGCTGCGTGCATGTTCCAGCGCGATGTTTGTACGCCGGATTAACTGCGCGGCGGTGCTGGCCTGTGCCGGAAACAACACCAACCCGACCCTGACATCAATATTCACACTGATGCCATTCACATTCACTGGTGTCGCCATACTGTGCAGTATTTTCCAGCCGTGCGCCTCAGCCCACAGGTTGGTTGCCGTATCCGGACATGGAATTAAAAGAACAAATTCATCGCCCGCCACCCGTGCCAGCGCTCCTTGCTGGCTGAGCGCAGCCAGCCGCTGCGCGACGCGGGTCAGGCAGCCATCACCGACATCCGGGCCTAACGAATCATTGATGTTTTTAAATCCGCGGATATTCACATCGGCCAGCATAAATGACTCACCAGTCTCTACCCGCTGCTCGAGCTCACTCAGCATGCTGACGCGATTCAGAAGACCGGTAAGGCTGTCATGCAACGCCTGGTAACGGATTTTCTGCTCACGGCCAGCCAGGTCATTGTTCATGGTACGGAAAGCGGAAACCAGAGTCTGAATTTCATTATTGGCTCTGCGTGGCGGATCGATGCTGTGATATTCCCCGCGGGCTATCGCCCGGGCATCACGTACCAGCCGCTTCAGCGGTACGGTTAAACGGCGTGCCATCAGAGTACTGCCTGCCACCGCCAATAAAACAATAATCAGTGCCAGTTGCAGAATACGGTTACGTAAACGGACATATCCCTCAGAAGAGGAGCGCAGATCAGCAGACAGCACCACGCTTACCGGTACCGTATCGTGACGCGATATGGTCAGCCACTGACTGGCAAAACGCTGTGCAGCGTCATTCCCCCAGTAACCCAAAGCCTGTGCATAGCCAGGGGAGCTCATCGCCTGCAAAATCTGCTCATCCCCGGACAGCGATGATGAATACACCAGATTACTGACCCCTCGCGGAGAGCGCATACCCAGGCTTTGCTGTTCAACAAAGGTAACCTCAATACCGCTGCTGCGGGCCAGTTGCTGCGCCAGAGTCTCGTCCATACGGAAGCCAACCCCGGCAATAGCAATCACCCGCGGCGCCTGCACCGGAATCAGCAGCAACTGATAAATATGATTTCCCAGCACAAAAAAATCGGCACTGACCTCACCTTTAAGCGATTGTGCCAGTGCCGGGGCGTAGCTGAACTGTTCACCTTCACGCACATCGCTGTCAGTACTGGCCGTCACCTGACCGTTGACATCCACCAGAAACATCAGATCAGAACGGATACGGGAACCATGATTTTCCAGCATGCTCGCCACCGTGGCCTTATCCTGGCTGGCCAGCGCCTGCTTAAAACCAAAGTCAGAGACCAGTATTTCGGCCGACGTCAGCAGCTGCTGCTGACGCATGGCAACGGTGTTTTTAAACACCTCCACCGCCGCGCTCAGGTCATTATTTACTTTGCTGCGGATGGTTTCACCAGCACTGTAAAGTACCAGTGTCAGAATCGACAACGAGGTCAGGGCGGTCAGACCGGCGGTCAGCAGCAGAATCTGGCTGCGGAAGGTATTCAGCCTCATGCTGTGGCCTCAGCGGCGTAGTTTATTACCAAAGCCCTGCCCCTCCTGATGCTGCTCTGGCGCAGCAACGGCCAGTGACAGTGTTATTTGTATATGCCCGTCAGTCCGGGGCATGGTGTTCAGTTGCTGCAGAGTCAGAGTCTGCCGCTCATTCTCATTCAGCGACAATCTGGGGTGCCAGACGCTCAGCGTTGATGCTGCCGGCAGATCAGGTATACGGATTCGTCCATCCCCGTTACTGATGAAGGTATCGGCGCCGTCACTAACATAGATATAACCAACCATCTGGTCATGAATATTGCAGCCCAGCACAACCAGACCGGGCTGATCAAACAGTACCGGCTCTTTTGGTGTGTTGGCATATAAACGGATTTCAAAGATTTTCGGAGACGAAAAGGAGTAAACATGATGACGGATATTGTCGCTGTTGGGAAAGCTGACACGCTGCCCCTGCTGAACAATGAGAACAGAAGGCCGGAACTGTTTGTTCACCTGATCCATCACCGCTACCGGGATATTTCCTGCCGGGGCCTTTCTGACAGACGTTCCACGCACACTGACGACAACATCTGCCAGGGGTTTGCCCTGCTGATCGTGAAATTCCAGCACCAGCCCAGACTCAGGCTCAGCCCGGACAGAATGAACCTGAATAAAGGATAACAACAGAAACGTTGTCAGAACCTGCTCAGCCCATGACGGGCCGCCATGTCCCTGCCGGAATAATCGCCACACTTACCACCTCAGTCATCTGCAACCATCGCTTAAAAATAGTTGCAAACCGGCCTTAGCGCAAAGTATGAGATCCGGCGGGCAGCATATCAGCTGCGCTGATTGAAATGCGTCAGCTTGATATACATAAGTGCGGTCGAGATCACATCTCCCATGGCGGTATGGCGCTCAATAATGGGAACCTTCAGATCTTTGGCCAGCCCTTCAAAGGTCAGATCCAGCTGCAGCTCGGGGATATATTTACGCTTCTGGCGCACATAGAGTTCAGATACCTCGATAAAGCGGTTCGGCAACTGAAAATTATGCAATTGTTTGATATAGCGGTTAAGGATGGCGCGGTCATATTCGATATAAAAACCACAGATTGGCCGGTTTCCGACAAAATCCAGAACCTTCTCAATCGCTTCCGAAACAGCAACGCCCTGACGCCGGTCTTCGCGCCGCAGATAATGCACCCGCACCGCATTGGGGTCAGTTACAGCATTGGAATTAATGGTCAGATCCAGTGCTTCTGACAGGCGGATTTCTCCACCTTTTACCCGTACCGCGGCGACACTCAGCAGCTCGCCTTTTTTCTTATCGAAACAGCTGGTTTCGCAGTCCAGCACCACCACTTCATCGCCATCATAAGGCTCGGCCAGATGACGCCAGCGCCCTTCCGGTGGCATATAACCCGGCAGCTTTTTCAGCAACCAGAACGGCGCCATCAGAAATTCTCCAGATGATAATGATTGACCAGCAATTGCTTGAATTTTTTAACCCGGTGCAGCGCATGACGCAGCAAGCTGCGATCAACACTGCGCAGACTGTTAAGCTGCAGTTGCTGTGTCAGTCCCGGATTATCCGACCCGCTTTCCAGCTGCTGGCGCAGACGGATGCGTAAAAAGAACAGTAAAGCATCTTTAAGGCCCTGGGTTGTTTCATCGTCCAGAACGTTCAGCGCCTGTAATTTATCCAGTCGTTGCAGGGTATTGCAGTCGCTGATGGCATATTCAAATGCCAGCGCACGAACACCGTGAACCAATGGAAAAATGCCGCCTTTTTTAATATCAATGGTGCCGTGGTCTTCGCGGATTTTACCCAGAAAAGTCAGCGGCGTTTCAAACTGCAGGGCTGGTTTGGCAAACCAGGCCGATGTCATACTGGAGCGCAGTGCCTCGGTCTGCCAGCTGGCTTTTACCGGTACAAATAACTCCCGGTTCCCGCATACCGGTTCAGCGTCCATAAAAATCGCCATATTCATCATGGGTTCCGGACGACCAGAGCGCATCCAGCGCTGTACTTTGCCGACCCAGCCGTCAACGGTATTAATCCAGCTGTCGTTAATAAACATGACGCCCCCCGGACAGGGCGGATAACCAAAGTCGAGCAACGCCTGATGCAGGTTTTGCAATAGCGGCTGCACCGCTTCACGGTCATGCTCATTCTGCAGGATAATGGCGTTGTCCTGATCGGTTTTCAGTATCTGCTCTCCCCGGCCCTCACTGCCCAGAACCAGAATGCACACACTCTTTTGTAGCCGTTTGGGGAAAATAAGCTCAAATGCCCGCTCCATCAGGCGGCGGTTCAGTGTGGTAATCAGCTCCATAATCGCCACGACTTTTACCCCCTGGGTACTGAGGCTGTCGATCAGAACCTCAAGGCGCCGGGCAGCCACCACCAGTTCCTTCATGGTTTTGGCCTGCTCAATACGCATGGCAATAACATGAGAGTGTGTCGAGAACACACTGAGCATATCCATCAGTTCGAGCATACCGACGATATCGCCATCACGGGTGACAATAACCCGCTCAATATGATGCTGGGTCATCTTCAGCAGCGCACTGAACAGAAAATCTCCGTATTTCACTTCGACCAGATCAAACTGAGCAATATCAGCCACTTTACTTTGCTTGGTTTTATCGCCGAGCAAAGTGGCGCGCAGTAAATCGGTGCCGGTTACTATGCCGACCTGACGAGCGGTCCGAACCAGTACTGCGTCATATTTCTGCTCTTCCATAATGGCCGCAACCCGCGCCAGACTGGTCTGGCCGGTAACATAAACCGGCGGGCGTACACTGTCTTCATCGATGCGGGCAAGAATAAATTCAGAGACATCATTACTGCGCTGATCGACCAGTTCTTCCTGGGTGCCGAGATCGGTTTTGAAATAGATAGAAAAATCACTGGATTCATCCAGAAGCTGAATAAAATCTTTGGCGCGCAGTAAATAGCAGAGGGTTTCTTCTATCGCGGTGTAGCGGTGTTTACAGGAAGATTCCAGTACGGCACGTACGTCGAAGATATCCTCTTTGCCATACTGGGAAAAAACCTGCTGGCCGCTTTTATCGGTTTCTTCGACCACACCTTTGTAGACGATGTAGACCCCGGGAGACACATCTCCCTCATCCAGAATAACCGCACCGGCAGCAAAGAAAACCAGATCCAGGCGCTTGGTTAACCACCCCAGTTGCTGCTCAGACAAAAAACTGAACGGCGGCTGGTTAAGGTTTATCTGAATCGTCATAACCTGTCTCCTTTCTGCGGCGACAGCACCGCTTTCCATTCAGTATAAAATAAAAAAGACACCGTCACAGGACGGTGCCAAGGGGAGCCCCAGCTCGAGGCAATCGTACAGGCCGGCAAAACCGGCCAATATTCTCAGACCTGTTTACACCTATAAAACAGGTTCAGTGATCCGCTGCCTGTGCCGCACCCAACCCGGTATGCGAGCGCACAAACTGCTGATCAAATTTCTCCCGCTCCTGTGCTCCGGCGGCTGATTTATCTGTGATTGAGAAGTACCAGATCCCGGCGAAGGCAACAATGACCGAGAACAAGGCCGGGTATTTATATGGGAATACCGCACTTTCATTACCCAGAATCTGCACCCAGACAATCGGTCCAAGGATAACCAGAGAAACAGCCGTTAACAGGCCCAGCCAGCCACCGATCATGGCTCCGCGTGTGGTCAGGCGCTGCCAGTACATCGACAGAAACAGCACCGGGAAATTCGCACTGGCAGCAATAGCAAAGGCCAGACCGACCATAAAGGCGATATTTTGTTGTTCGAATAAAATACCCAGCCCTATCGCAATCACACCCAGCACCAGCGTGGTAATTTTCGACACCCGAACTTCTTCTTCATCCGTTGCATCCGGACGGAAGACATTGGCATACAGATCATGAGACACCGCCGAAGCTCCGGCCAAAGCCAGTCCCGAAACCACCGCCAGAATGGTGGCAAAGGCAACCGCAGAAATAAAGCCAAGGAACCAGTCACCACCCACTGCTTTTGACAGATGGATTGCAGCCATATTGTTGCCGCCGATTAAAGCGCCGGCTTCATTAAGAAATTCACTGTTGGTCGACACCAGAACGATAGCGCCAAAGCCGATAATAAAGGTCAGAATATAGAAATAGCCGATAAATCCGGTGGCATAAAAAACGGACTTGCGCGCTTCGCGGGCGTCAGCCACGGTAAAGAAGCGCATCAGAATATGCGGCAGACCAGCAGTACCAAACATAAGCGCAATACCGAGACTGATCGCAGATACCGGATCGGATACCAGACCACCCGGCCCCATAATGGCAATGCCTTTTTCGTGAACTTCGGTTGCCTGCTGGAATAAATTGCCCATATCAAAACCGACATAAACCAGTACCATCAGGGCCATAAAGCTGGCACCGGATAACAGTAATACCGCTTTAATAATCTGTACCCAGGTTGTAGCCAGCATACCGCCCATGGTGACGTACAGCACCATCAGAATACCCACCAGCACGACAGCATAGTCGTACGGCAAGCCAAACAGCAGTTGAATCAGTTTTCCCGAACCAACCATCTGGGCAATCAGATAAAGAGAAACAACACAAAGCGATCCAACAGCCGACAGCGTACGGATCTGGGTCTGTCCAAGACGATACGAAGCCACATCGGCAAAAGTAAACTTGCCCAGATTGCGCAGCCGTTCGGCAATCATAAACAGAATCAGTGGCCAGCCGACCAGAAAGCCGATGGAATAAATCAGGCCGTCAAAACCGGATAAATACACCAGGCCGGAAATCCCCAGAAAAGATGCCGCCGACATATAATCCCCGGCAATGGCCAGACCATTCTGAAAACCGGTAATACCACCGCCAGCCGCATAATAATCGGCGGCGGAACGGGTGCGACGACTGGACCAGACGGTAATACCCAGCGTAAAGGCCACAAAAATAAGAAACATAATAATGGCCGACCAGTTAGTGGCCTGCTGCTCTACGGCCCCGCTGATAGCATCGCCGGCAAAAGCCAGACTGCTCAGGGACAATAGTGGAAATAATGCAAAGGGTTTCAAACGTTTAAACATACGGATTCCTTAACCCTTCAGACATTCTTCAATGATGCGTTGATTTTCTTCATCAAATTCGGTGTTCGCACGTTTAACGTAAATACCGGTCAGCAGAAACGATGAAATAATAATAAAGACACCCATAGGGATTCCCCAGGTGGTAACGCTGCCCTGAGCAACCGGCTCGGCCAGAACGCCGGGAGCAAAAGCAACCAGCAGAATAAAAGAAAAGTACATCACCAGCACAATGGCGGAGAGTTTCAGGGCAAAGGATTTGCGCTTTGCCACCAGGATCTGAAAATCCGGGTGATCTTTAATTTTTTGGTAGACATCGGACTGCATGCCTGACTCCTGACAATGAATAACTCATTGGCATTCTACTCAACGGGGCCCGCCCCCCCAGCCCGACCATAGTCTCAGGAAGTACGCCGCCGGATCTTTCACCCTGTACGACCTTGGTCTAAGATCAGGACAGTGACGCAGAGTGAAAACAGGGGCTCGTGTTAAGCTCCCCAGAGGCAAAAAAAATACAACAAGGAAAGCTATGATTCCGGCCTGGCAGCTCATTTCAATTTCTGTGTTATACATTGGCACGCTGTTCGGTATTGCCTGGTACGGCGACCGCCGGGCTCACAGCGGCAGACCGGTGCACAACACCGGTATGATTTACAGTCTGTCGCTGGCGGTTTATTGCACCTCCTGGACCTTTTATGGTGCTGTAGGCATGGCTGCCACCAGCGGCTGGATGTTCCTCAGTATTTATATCGGCCCGATTCTGTTTCTGCTTTTTTTCTGGCGCATGCTGGGGAAAATCATCCGCATTGCCAAAGAAAAACGCCTGACCTCCATTGCCGACTTTATTGCCACCCGTTACGGCCGTGATCACACCCTCGCCATTCTGGTAACCATCGTCGCAGTGCTTGGTGTTGTGCCTTACATCGCACTGCAACTCAAAGCCATTGCCACCACTTTTGAGCTGGTCACACAGCCATTGGGCGCCGACAGCGGCGGCCCGATTTTTTTCTGGCAGGACACCGCCTTTCATATCAGCTGGGCGATGGCGCTGTTTGTCATTGTGTTTGGTACCCGCGACATTGACGCCAGCGAACAGCATCCGGGGATGATTCTGGCGGTTGCCTTTGAATCGATGGTGAAACTGCTGGCGATTCTCGCGGTGGGAATCTGGGTGATGACGTCCCTGTTCGACTCGCCGCTGGATTTATTCACCCTGTCCAAAACAGTGATGCCCGACCATGCGCTGTTTAACAGCGATGTGATCTCCCTTGCCTTTATTCTGCAAAGCCTGCTGGCCGGGTTTGCCATTCTCTGCCTGCCACGTCAGTTTCAGGTTGGTGTCATCGAGAATGAATCGGTGCGCCACATTCATACCGCACGCTGGATGTTTCCGCTGTATCTGGTGCTGATGCTGTTGTTTGTTGTCCCCATCGCCTTAACCGGCCATTTATTTATGCGCGATCTGGGATTTGCTCCGGACACCTATGTACTCAGCCTGCCGGTTTCCCTCGGTCAGGACGTTCTGGCCATTATTGCGTTTATCGGTGGCGGCAGCGCGGCGACCGGTATGATCATTGTGGCAACCATTGCCATCAGCACCATGGTGTCAAACGAGCTGGTGCTGCCTGCGTTCTTCCGTAATACCCAACAACAGAGTGATATTCAGCAATCATCCAGTGTGCGCACACTGGTACTGACCGTGCGCCGCATGGTGATTGTGGTCATGATTCTGGGTTCCTATCTGTTTTACCGCATGGTCGGGGAATTTGAATCGCTGGCAGCTATCGGCCTGTTGTCTTTTGCCGCCGTCGCGCAATTTGCCCCACCACTGATCGGTGGTCTGATCTGGCAGGGAGGTAATCGTCAGGGCGCTATTGCCGGGTTACTGAGTGGCACCTTTATCTGGATTTATACCCTGCTCTGGCCGGTACTGGCGCAGGGCATTGAACAGAGCAATACAACGCCTTATCAGATGCTGGGACTGAATCTGGATGATTTCAGTTTCGGCGTGATACTAAGCCTGTCGGTTAACGTATCGCTGTATATTTTCTTCTCGGTGGTCACCAACGCCTCTGTGCGGGAACGTATGCTGGCCTCCGACTTCACCAGCACCAAGGCTCTGAATCCGGGTAATCAGGTGGCTCCGTCGTTCACCTGCAAAGTGGATGATGTTCGCGTGGTGCTGGAGCGGATTCTGGGCTACAAAAAAACTGAATCTTTTTTTGCCGACTATCAGGCTCATCACGGTATTCAGTACGACCATGCCATGGCATCCAGCGATTTGCTGCACGATGCCGAGAAATTACTGGCCTCGGTGGTCGGCTCATCTTCTGCACGGGTTATCTTCTCGACCTTATTAGGTGGCGAGCAGATTCAGATCCGCGATCTGGCCTTCCTCGCCAGCGAAGCCAGTCAGGCCTTTGCCATGAGCCGCGAGCAATTGCAGGCTGCGGTAGAAAATCTGCATCAGGGCGTCAGCGTGGTTGACCGTAATCTCAATCTGGTGGCCTGGAACCGGCGCTATCTGGAGCTGTTTAATTACCCTCCGGGCTTTATTCAGGTGGGCAAGCCGGTTGCCGACATTATTGCGTTTAATGCCGAGCGCGGTTTCTGCGGCCCCGGCAGCATAGAGCAGCAGGTTGCACGCAGAATGCGTTTTTTAAGTGCCGGCTCCGCCCATCAGTTTGAACGCCTGCTGCCGCATGGTGTAGTGATATCCATGCAGGGCCATCCGATGCCGGATGGTGGTTTTGTTACCAGCTTCACTGACATTACGGTTCACCGTAAAGCCGAACAGGCTTTAAAAGAAGCCAATGTAAGCCTTGAACGCCGCGTCGAAAAAAGTACCCAGCAGCTGGATGACCTGACCTCGCAGCTGATCGAAGCCAATACCAGTAAAACCCGGTTTCTGGCCGCTGCCGGACACGATCTGATGCAGCCGTTAAATGCCGCTAAATTATTTGCCTCGACCCTGGCCCAGCACAATTTATCGGAGGAGCAACGCCATCTGCTGACCCATCTGGAAGGCTCACTGCAATCGGCTGAAGATGTGTTATCGGTGCTGGTTGAAATATCCAAACTGGATGCCGGAGCTATTGAACCCAGCCTGCGGCCTATTCAGTTAAGTGCCGTGCTAAAACCCCTGCGTGATGAATTTACCGCACTGGCGGCGGAGAAAGGTCTGGTGCTGCGTTTCCGCCCCTGTGATTACTGGGTATTAAGCGACGCGCACTGGCTGCGCCGTATCGTGCAGAATCTGCTCAGCAATGCCGTGCGCTATACCCATAAAGGCGGCATTCTGCTTGGCTGCCGTAAGCGCGGTGAGCAATTGGTTATCGAAGTCTGGGATACCGGTCCGGGGATTCCGCGCTCTAAGCTGGGGGAGATTTTTGGCGAATTCAAACGTCTTAATCAGGGCAAGCAGGACAGCAAAGGACTGGGATTGGGGCTCGCCATTGTTGATCGTATGGCTAAGCGTATGGGACACAGCGTGGAAGTCGATTCCTGGGTGGGTAATGGCACCCTCTTCCGTATCACCCTGCCACTGACCGAAGCCGATGTGGTGAAGCAGGATAACCGCGACCAGCAGGCGCGGGTGTCCGGCAGTTTTGAGGGCTTACAGACTTTCTGTATTGATAATGACGCTGAAGTTCTGGCCGGTATGAATGCCCTGCTCAGCAGCTGGCAATGTGAGGTTTTCAGTTGCAGCGACGAGCACGAAGCTGAACAGGTGCCATTCAAGCCGCAAATCATGCTCGCTGATTACCAGCTCGACAACGACGTCACCGGCCTGCAGGTAATGTCGATGCTGCGCCGTCATTTTAATGAGGATATTCCCGGCGTATTAATCTCAGCCGATCCACGACCGTCAGTTGCAGAAGAAGCCAAATCTCTCGGCTTCTATTTCCTGAAAAAACCGGTACGCCCTGCGGCATTACGCGCTCTGATCCGCCGTCTTATCCGCTGAATAATGCGGCAGCCGACCAGAGCATAAACGGCGGCAAGAGCATAAAAAAACAGGAGCAATGGCTCCTGTTTTTTTATGCTGCTTCTGACTGGCAGACGACGGTCAGACCTGAGTTGCCATCAGGGTATCCGGTTTTTCAAAATCCAGACTCTGCACCGAAATAACGGCCTGGGTACGGGTGCGCACACCCAGTTTACGGAAAATGGCCGTTACATGAGCCTTGATGGTGGCTTCGCTGACGTCCAGATCGTAGGCGATCTGTTTGTTCAGCATGCCTTCCGACATCATGGTCAGTACACGGAACTGTTGTGGTGTCAGACTGGCGAGACGTTCAGCCAGATCCAGCGCATTCTGGTTTGGCTGATGCTGATGGCGACGTGCAGCATCGGGCAGATAGATATCCCCCTGTAACACCATTTCAATGGCTTTGGCGATATGTTCCAGCGGTGACGATTTGGAAATATAACCGGACGCTTCATGATCGATCGCCTGACACATAATGGCCGGATCTTCACAGGCCGAGACAACGATCACCGGAATTTCCGGGTAATGTGACCGCAGAAAAACCAGCCCGGAATAACCGTGCGCTCCCGGCATCTGCAGATCCAGCAGAATCAGATCGGCGTCTTTATGCTGCTCCACCACCTGCTGCAATTCCGGCAGCGATTCTGCCTGTTCAATCGTAACATCGGGCACCAGCTGTTTAACCGCCTGCTGCATAGCCGTGCGGAATAATGGGTGATCATCAGCAATGATGATTTTTTGTGCGAGCTGCATAGTCCCCTCCGGAGAATCCTGCTCAGCGGTTTAACCGCTGACTATTGTTATTGTGCGACATTTTATCAGCAGATGCTTGTGTCCACTGTAAAAACGCAAAAAACTGCCCAGAGAATTCTCTGGGCAGCTCCGTCAGACACGCAATGATGACTTAATCATCCGTGCTGGTCATCCGCGATTCAGGCGCTTGTCGATCAGTGATTCCACCACCGACGGATCGGCCAGAGTAGAAATATCTCCCAGAGAATCATGTTCGTTAGCAGCAATCTTACGCAGGATACGGCGCATAATTTTGCCTGAACGGGTTTTTGGCAGCCCCGGGGTAATCTGAATCAGATCGGGTGCCGCAATCGGACCGATTTCGGCACGCACCCAGTTGCGCAGTTCTTTCACCAGCTCTTCGCTCGATTCTTCACCGGCATTCAGAGTGACGTATACGTAGATACCCTGGCCTTTGATATCGTGCGGATAACCCACCACCGCAGCCTCAGCTACTTTCGGGTGTGCAACCAGCGCACTTTCTACTTCAGCGGTACCCATGCGGTGACCGGATACGTTGATCACGTCATCCACACGGCCGGTAATCCAGTAGTAACCGTCTTCGTCACGACGCGCACCGTCACCGGTAAAGTACATGCCACGGAAAGTAGAGAAATAGGTCTGCACAAAACGCTCATGATCGCCGTATACAGTACGGGCCTGACCCGGCCAGCTGTCGATCATCACCAGGTTACCTTCAACCGCACCTTCCAGCAGCATACCGGAGTTGTCTACCAGTGCTGGCTGCACACCAAAGAACGGACGGGTTGCTGAGCCTGGTTTAGCATCGGTAGCACCCGGTAACGGGGTGATCATGATGCCGCCGGTTTCAGTCTGCCACCAGGTATCGACAATCGGGCAACGCTCTTCACCGATAGTACGGTAATACCATTCCCAGGCTTCCGGGTTAATCGGCTCACCCACCGAACCCAGCAGACGCAGGGATTCACGGTGCGTGCCTTCAACGGCTTTCGCGCCTTCGGCCATCAGCGAGCGGATCGCGGTCGGTGCGGTATAAAGAATGTTGACCTGATGCTTATCAACAATCTGCGAGAAACGGTTGATGTCCGGATAGTTCGGCACACCTTCGCACATCAGGGTCGTACCACCATTAGCCAGCGGTCCGTACAGCAGATAGGTATGACCGGTAATCCAGCCCACATCGGCGGTACACCAGTAAATATCGCCATCGTGATAGTCAAAAACGTACTGGTGGGTAATAGACGCCCACACCATATAGCCACCGGTGGTATGCAACACACCTTTAGGCTTACCGGTGGAGCCGGAGGTATACAGAATAAAGAGCGGATCTTCAGCGCCCATTTCTTCTGCCGGGCAATGCGGAGAAGCCAGGCTCACCAGATCGTGATACCAGACGTCGCGGGCCGGATGCCAGGCGACATCAGAGCCGGTGCGTTTAACCACAATCACTTTTTCCAGTGAGCGGATCGCCGGATTGGTCAGCGCTTCATCCACGTTGGCCTTCAGTGGCACTTTCTTGCCACCACGCACACCTTCGTCTGAAGTGATGACGATTTTGGCGTTACTGTCTTCGATACGACCCGCCAGAGCATCCGGCGAGAAACCACCAAATACTACCGAGTGAACGGCACCAATACGGGTACAGGCCAGCATGGCAACCGCGGCTTCCGGAATCATCGGCATATAAATACAGACGATATCGCCCTTGCGTACGCCCTGACCACGCAGCGCATTGGCAAAGCGGGAAACTTCTTCATGCAGCTCTTTATAGGTGATATGACGATCCTGACCCGGATCATCGCCTTCCCAGATAATGGCGGTCTGATCACCGCGGGTTTCCAGATGGCGATCCAGACAGTTGGCTGAGGCATTCAGCGTACCGTCTTCAAACCATTTGATGTTGACGTTGTGATCGTCAAACGACACGTTGCGCACACGGGTGAAAGGTTTTATCCAGTCAATACGCTGTTCTGCCTGCTCACGCCAGAACCCTTCCGGGTTGATGACGGACTGCTGGTACATCTGCAGATACTTCTCGTTGTTAATCCAGGCGGAATCAGCAAATTCCGGTTTGACTGGATAAACCTTCTGGTCGCTCATAGCGTTCTCCCTAAGTGATTATTTTTAAAGCTCGCTAGTGCCCGGCGGCAATGTATATCTTATGACTCATATTGAGTGACCGGCCGCTCTTCCCCAAATTAGACAATGGTCTATCGGCGAAAAAACCGGGCAATCAGGCGCGGATTACAGACGATCAACCTTCAGCTCCCTTACTTCTGGCCAGATTGCCCTGATGCATCCCTTTTAAACCAGGCATCCGCTTTCCGGCTGTGTGCCGGAATACAAATACCAGTATCTGTTTAATACCCCTGAATGAAACGCTGAACCAGTGTTTCTTTATTACTTATCTTGCTGATATCTAAAGGAAAACTGATCAGTCCGCATATTACCCCGGATATTCACCTGTGCCTGTCCCGAATGAATAACATGCAACCAAAGATCTGAAGCGACTGAAGTTAACGGTATAAGCTGCTTGACGGAAATATGCTCATACCCACCGCTCATCCGCACCAGAACGGCACACAAAGGTCCGTTCCCGCTGCTGCTGTAAAGCGCCGACACTTATCCGTAGTTCAGCAGAGAGTTAGTAAGTACTTCTACTTAACGCCTTGCAGCTTCGACCTTTGGCTAATGTCGTCGCACAGAAACTGTGCACCATAGTGAGCAGGCACAACTATGATAATAAGGAGAGCGACATGCGTAAGACTTCTGCAATTCTGTTGGCCGCGGCACTGCCGATGGCTGTTCAGGCAGCAAATACCGAGTTCAGCTATGGCGGCTATATCAAGATGGACGCCATGATGAGCACCTATTCCGATGGTGATATTGGCGCAGGCAGCCTGGGTCGTGATTTTTATGTACCGTCAACCATACAAACCAGTGGCGGTACCGGCGAAGAAACCAGTAGTGTCGACTTCAGTGCCAAATCGTCACGTCTGAACTTTAAAACCGTTACCACCACCGACAGCGGTGAGAAAGTAACCGGTTTTATTGAAATGGATTTTCTGACCACATCCGGTAACGAGGTGGTTTCCAATTCCAACAGTCCACGTCTGCGCCATGCGTTCTTCACCTATAACAATCTGACTTTTGGTCAGACCTGGTCGACGTTTATGAACGTTGGCGCCCTGCCAGAAACCGTAGACTTTCTCGGCGTAAGTGACGGTACTGTATTTAACCGTCAGGCACAGATCCGCTACACCATGGGTGACTTCCAGTTTGCTCTGGAAAACCCGGAAACCACACTTGTTACAGCACCTGCCGCCCCAGGAGCGCCAGGTACACTGACAACCGATGATTCCGGTCTGCCTGATATCGTTGCCCGTTATAACCTGAAGGCCGGTGATCATGCGTTTACCGTTGCCGCCATTGCCCGCCAGTTTGCGGTACAGGATGGTGCACAAAACGGTGTAGACGAAACCGCTAATGGATTCGGTGTCAGCCTGTCCGGTATGGTCAAAATCGGCGCCGATGACCTGAAGTTCAGCTATACCACCGGTGATGTTGCACGTTACGTGGGTCTCGCCGCTGCTCAGGACGCTATTGTCGATGCAAGTGGCGACATTAAAGCCACGACCGTTAATGCTGCCTTTGTTGCTTACCGTCACTTCTGGAACGATAAGATGCGCAGCACCATCGC
>NZ_DDCJ01000143.1:169928-170999 GCF_002335285.1 Thalassolituus sp. UBA2009 | reverse complement strand
AACATTTACAAAGTTACGGCCCTTTCGTATGATGCTGACCCTTCCGGGGCAGCCAAGGCTGCCTTTTTGCGTTTCAGAGGATTTGAGTGATATGCAAGCCATCATGAATACCTACGGGCGGTTACCCGTAACGTTTGAAAGTGGACAAGGCAGCTGGGTTATTGATACTCAGGGCCGACGCTATCTGGATGCGCTCAGTGGTATTGCCGTATGCGGTCTGGGTCATGCCCACCCTGCGGTCACGGCGGCTATCCGTGAGCAGGCTGACAAGCTGATTCACACCTCAAACCTGTATGGCATCAGCAAGCAGCAGGCGCTGGCTGAAGCACTGGTACGTGTCTCCGGTATGGAAAACGTGTTTTTCTCCAACTCCGGTGCCGAAGCCAACGAAGCGGCGATTAAAATTGCGCGTAAATACGGTCACGACCGCGGCATCCATGAGCCTGTCATCATTGTTATGACCAAGGCCTTCCACGGCCGTACCATGGCCACCCTGACCGCTACCGGTAACACCAAGGTGCAGGAAGGCTTTGGCCCGCTGCTCAATGGTTTTATCCGTGTGCCTTATCAGGATCTGGATGCCATAAAAGCCGTCGTCAAAGCCAACCCGAATGTCGTTGCGGTAATGCTGGAACCGGTACAGGGCGAAGGCGGTCTGGCGACTGCCAGCGCCGACTATCTGACCGGCGTACGTGCCCTGTGTGATGACCACCAGCTGCTGATGATGCTCGACGAAGTACAAACCGGTAACGGCCGGACCGGCACCTATTTCTGCTACCAGCACTTTGGCTTCCGCCCGGATGTCGTAACCACCGCCAAAGGTCTGGGTAACGGCGTGCCTATTGGTGCCTGTCTGGCTCAGGGCAAAGCGGCCCAGGTACTGCAGCCGGGCAATCATGGCTCAACCTATGGCGGTAACCCGCTGGCCTGTGCGGCAGCACTGGCGGTGGTTGAGACCATTGAACAAGAGAATCTGTGTGATCACGCCCGCACCATGGGCGATTACCTGCGTGACGGTTTCCGTGCGCGCCTGAACAACAGCGAGCGTCTGCTCGAAATCCGTGGCCACGG
>NZ_DDCJ01000143.1:158150-169653 GCF_002335285.1 Thalassolituus sp. UBA2009 | reverse complement strand
GTGACCTCCGGCAATGTGGTGCGTCTGCTGCCACCGCTGAATCTGTCACAGAGCGAAGCTGACCAGATCATCGAAACCGTGTCCGCCCTGATTGAGGCGCTCGGTTGAGTTTGAATAAGGAACTAACGTGAGACATTTTTTAACCCTGTTAGACCATTCTCCGGAAGAGCTGAACTGGCTTATCCAGCGCGCCATCGAGCTGAAGCAGATGCACAAACGCGGAGAAATCTACGAGCCTCTGCGCAACCGTGTACTGGGGATGATTTTTGAAAAATCCTCCACCCGCACCCGTGTTTCCTTTGAGGCCGGTATGGCGCAACTGGGTGGCCATGCCATCTTCCTGTCGCCGCGCGATACCCAGCTGGGTCGTGGTGAGCCGGTAGAAGACAGCGCCCGCGTGCTGTCACGCATGGTCGATGTCGTCATGATCCGTACCTTCGAACACGAAACCGTAGAACGCTTTGCGGCGTTCTCCGAGGTACCGGTAATCAATGCCCTGACGGATGACTTTCATCCCTGTCAGCTGCTGGCCGATATCCAGACCTACGTCGAGCACCGTGGCTCTATTCAGGGCAAAACCGTTGCCTGGATCGGCGATGGCAACAATATGTGCCAGTCGTACATCAACGCGGCGCAGCAGTTTGACTTCAAACTGAACATTGCCACGCCGGAAGGCTTTGAACCGTCACAGTTCCTGGTTGATGAAGCCGCTGACCGTGTAACGCTGATGCGTGATCCGAAAGAAGCGGTACGCGGTGCCGACTTGGTGGCAACGGACGTCTGGGCGTCTATGGGTCAGGAAGACGAACAGGAACAGCGCCTGCGTAAATTCCGTGATTATCAGGTCTCACGCGAGCTGCTGGATCTGGCCAACAAAGACGTGCTCTTTATGCACTGCCTGCCGGCACATCGTGGAGAGGAAGTAAGTGAAGACTTACTGGATGACCCGCGTTCGGTGGTGTGGGATGAAGCAGAAAACCGTCTGCATGCACAGAAGGCCCTGCTCGAATTCCTGCTCTGTCAGGAAGACTGAAAGATAACAGGCTCACTCTTGTAAGCCTGAACTTGTAGGCCTGAACAGCGCATCAGAAACAGCACCTCAAAAGCCCCGTGACCTTCAGGTTCGACGGGGCTTTTTTTTTGCTCAGGAAGACTGAGCTGAGGTTTGCTCCAGCGTTTCGGTGCGCACGCGGTTACGTCCGGCACGCTTTGCTTCATACAATAAACGGTCAGCACGGTTGAGCAGTTCATCGCCCTCCTCACCGGCATGATATTGCGTCACACCGATGGATACCGTCAGCGGCAGAGAAGACTCGGAGAAATTCTCTTCCATCACGGCGATACGAATACGGTTCAGCGCATTCTCAGCAGTAGCCAGCGTCAGGCCACTGAGCAGCAGCACAAACTCTTCACCGCCATAACGTGCAGCAAGATCGACTTCCCGTACCGACAGCCGCAGCAATTGCGCCAGTTCCACCAGCACCTGATCACCGATACGGTGACCATGCTGATCGTTAATCTGCTTGAAGTGGTCAATATCGACAAAGGCCAGCACAAAGGGCAGCCCTTCACGATTTGCCAGAGCCCGTTGTTTTTCCAGCGTACGCAACAGATAACGGCGGTTGTATAAGCCGGTCAGTTCATCGGTAATGGCCAGCTCTTCTATACGCACCATCGCGCGGCGCAACTCGCGGTTCTTCTGGCGGTAAGCTTCACGCAGCAAAGCCACTTCACGCCCAAGAAAACTGTATGCCAGCAGGCTGATAAAAAATGCAGCCCCCAACAGAGCCTCCTGGCTGGCTTGCCACTGGCCGGCATTCTGGTGATGCAGCACCAGCATCACCAGGGTGTAAGACGCCATGGTAAACAGCGCAACACCGAGAAATCCGCGCCAGGTAAGACGGAACACCCCATACGGCATCACCGCCAGATAGCCCAGCATCACCACGTTGCGGTTATCACTGCACAGATAAAGAATGATGGAGACAAAAGAAATGGCCCAGACCATAAAGAAAGCGGTCAGGCCGGGGTCCTGATAATTCAGGGTGCGGCCCGAACCAACCCAATACAACAGTAATGCCTGCCCAAACCAATAAACCGCAATGGCAGAATACAGAACAGCCGCATCCGCGGGGTCGCCCCGCAGTTGAAAGCCCGCCATAAAAAGCAGCGTAAACAGCAGCGCTCCACTGCTGGCCAGCCCATGACGGCGAAGAATGTCACGTTGTTGCTGTCTCATGGCGGCATCCCGTGCACTGAGAACAAAGCGCACGATTATAGAGACTATTTTTTCGCCGGCTATGTCAATTCGCGTAATCTTCGTAACAGAAACTGGCGTAACTGACATCCGCCAGTTCTGTTACCCGGCTACAGCTCAGGCGCCGCAGCGTACCCGCTGAACCGCATTCAGCCAGCCATCGTATAAATGCTGACGCTGACTTTCTTCCAGCTTGGGTTCATAAGCACGATCGTGTACCCAAAACGCTTCCACATCATCCAGGTTCTGATAAACCCCGGCCTGCAAACCCGCCAGAAACGCAGCGCCCAATGCTGTGGTTTCCGTGACTTTCGGGCAGGCGATAGGAATACCCAGAACATCGGCCAGAAACTGCACCAGCCAGCCATTCACCACCATGCCGCCATCAACCCGCAGCTGCGCCGGCTCAACGCCATCCAGTGCCATAGCTTCGAGCAGATCACGGGTCTGATAACACACGGCCTGCAAGCCTGCCGTTACGATTTCTTTAATACCGGTATCCCGTGTCAGCCCCATAATGGCGCCACGCGCCTGCGGGTCCCAGTACGGAGCGCCAAGACCGGTAAAGGCCGGCACCATATACACCGGGTTTTCGTAACCTGTCGCTTCCGCCAGTGACTGCGTCTCACAGGCGCTGGAAATCAGGTTCAGGCCGTCGCGAATCCACTGAATCGTGGCACCCGCCATAAAAATGGAACCTTCCAGTGCATAGGTGGTTTCGCCATTAATACGGTAGGCCACGGTGGTCAACAGACGGTGGGTGGACTTCAGCGCCTCGCGGCCGGTATTCATCACCATAAAACAACCGGTGCCGTAGGTGCTCTTGGCCATTCCCGGACGGAAGCAGGCCTGACCCACCAGCGCCGCCTGCTGATCACCGGCAACACCACCAATGGCAATCTCAGCACCAAACAGACTGGCATCAATACGGCCATAATCGGCAGCGCTGTCTTTAACCTCAGGCAGCAGTGCGGCCGGAATGCGGAACAGCTGCAACAGTTCCTCGTCCCATTGCTGGGTATGAATATTAAACAGTAAGGTGCGCGAGGCATTACTGGCGTCGGTCGCGTGTACTTTGCCGCCGGTCAGACGCCAGAGCAGAAAGGTATCGACCGTACCAAACGCCAATTCGCCGCGCTCTGCCCGCTCACGCGCGCCATCGACGTTATCCAGAATCCAGGCCAGCTTGGTGGCGGAAAAATACGGGTCCAGCAGCAGGCCGGTTTTCTCGGCGATACGCGGCTCAAGCGCCGTATCTTCTTTCAGCTGCTGACACAGTGCCGACGTCCGGCGGTCCTGCCAGACAATAGCGTTATATACCGGCTTACCGCTGGCGCGTTCCCAGACAATGGTTGTCTCGCGCTGATTGGTAATGCCAGCCGCGACAATATCACTCAGCCCGCAACCGGAAGCCGCCAGTGCTTCCCGGGTACTGACAAGGGTGGTTTCCCAGATTTCTTCCGGGTCATGCTCGACCCAACCGGGCTGTGGAAAATGTTGAGTAAACTCGCGCTGACCAGTGGCCAGAATATGACCTTCGGTAGAAAACAGAATGGCGCGGTTACTGGTGGTTCCCTGATCGAAGCTCAGCAAACAGCGTGGCATAGAATGTTATCCTCATTATTTTTTGCGGCAGTTTACTGACTGAAACGAAGATGACCAAGGCCCGAATGGAAATGTAGCGAAATCCGGCAGAATACGCTGACTGAACTATAGTTATCCAATTAACATAACAGCCTTGATAACAAAATGCGTAATAACCAACCGGTAACCCAACGTGAAGTAACTTTGTCCGCCGATAACCATCTGGTGTCGTCCACAAATCTCAAAGGGGTTATCACACACTGTAATGACCATTTCATCCGCATCAGTGGTTTCACCAAAGAAGAACTGAACGGCAGTCCGCACAATCTGGTCCGCCATCCTGATATGCCCACCGCCGCGTTTGCCGATTTGTGGAATACCGTAAAAGCCGGACAACACTGGATGGGCCTCGTTAAAAACCGCACCAAAAACGGTGATCACTACTGGGTCGATGCTTACGTCACACCTCTGTACGAAGGCGATCAGATTGTCGGCTATGAATCCGTGCGCGTTGCTCCCAGCCGCGAGCAGATCAATCGTGCTGAAAAAGCCTATAAACTGCTGAACAGTGGTAAGAATCCGCTGCAACGCTGGGGAGCTCTGCGGGCCATGCTGCCTCAGGCACTGCCCTGGCTGATTGCCGCAGGTGCTGCATTGTACTGGTCTGATAATCTGATACTGCAGGGTATCGTTGGCCTGAGCGCCGCCTTCAGCCTGTTCCGTCAGTATCAACAGGAAGAAGCCTTCACCCGCTATGGTCAGGATGTTATCAACAACCGTCTGATGGCCTGGATTTACACCGGCCGTGACGATGCTCATGGCCAGCTGGCGTTTGCCCAGCATGCCATGCGCCGCCGCCTGCAGACCGTATTGGTGCGCATTGCCGACAACACCAGCTCACTGGTCAGCGCCACCAGCAATACCCTTAATCTTTCACAAAACACACTGGAGCGCGTCCGCCGTCAGCACAGCTATACCCAACAGGTCGAACAGGTCAGTACCGACATTCAGCACACCGCATTACAACTCAATGAAAACAATCAGCAGTCACAACAGGCCAGTCAGCAGGCCGTTGGTAATGCCACTTCCGGTGAGAATGACATCAAAGTAATGATGACTCAGACCGAAGCCCTGCAGGTTGAACTTAAAGGTACGGCCGAAGCCATCAGCCGGCTGGCAAGCGAAACTCAGGGCGTTGACCGCTTTCTGCAGGCTATCAGCGATATTGCCGAGCAGACCAATTTGCTTGCCCTGAACGCCGCCATCGAGGCCGCACGCGCCGGGGAACAAGGGCGCGGGTTTGCAGTAGTCGCTGATGAAGTCCGCAATCTGGCACAACGCACTCAGGAATCCGCCGCCGAAATTCAGCTGATCGTAACCGGCCTGAATGAGCACAGCGGTCAGGCCGTGGAGGCTATGAACAAGGGGCAGCATTCGACCGAGCAGACTCTGGAACGGGCCCGTCAGGTGAATGGCGTGTTCTCCACCATCCGCCATGAACTCAGTGAAATTCAGGCTATGACCAATGCGAATTCACGCTCAGCTTCCGAGCAGAACCTGGCGGCCGATCAGATCCGTGATCATCTGACACAACTGGAAAGTCTGGCTCAGGAAGCCGAACAGCTGGCCGGCAGTATGAACAGCGAGTGCGAGCAACTGGCACAATTGATGGATGAGCAGAATCGCATCATTCAGCGCTTTCAACAAAGCCTATGAAAAGCTAACATTCAGAACTCAATGTCTATGAATTTCATTCATGCTCGATATCAAACATCTGCGCACCCTCGCCGCCCTGCGTGATGGCGGCACTCTGGTGGAAGCCGCCAGACGTATGCACCTGACCCAGTCTGCGCTCTCCCATCAGTTAAAAGATCTGGAAGAGCGCCTGGGCGTGTCGTTGTTTCTGCGTAAAACCAAACCTTTGCGTTTTACCCGCGCCGGGCTGGAGTTATTACAGCTGGCAGACGACGTACTGCCATTACTGCGTCAGTCTGAGCGCAATCTGCAGAAAATGGCCGGTGGGCATAGTGGCCGCCTGCATATGGTGATCGAGTGCCACAGCTGCTTCGACTGGCTGATGCCAGCCATCAACAGCTTCCGTGATCACTGGCCTGAGGTTGAGATTGACCTCAGCACCAGTTTTCACTTCGAGCCCATCCCCGCCTTAATCCGCGGGGACGTAGATCTGGTGGTAACGTCCGATCCGGGACCGCATAACGAAATTTATTATCAGCCATTATTCCGCTATCAGTCGGTTCTTGCCGTCGCCAATCAGCATCCACTGGCTCAGCAGGACTGCATACAGCCTGCCGACCTCAGCAGCGAAACCCTGATTCACTATCCGGTCGACCGCAACCGGCTGGATGTGTTTGAACACTTTCTGTCACCCAGCGGCATTGAGCCACGGGCGACCCGCCAAACCGAGTTAACGCTGATGATGGTGCAGCTGGTTGCCAGCGGACGGGGCGTCGCCTGCCTGCCAAACTGGGCACTGCAGCCCTATATTGATGCCAATCTGGTTGCTGCCCGGCCTTTGGGCAAAGAAGGGGTATGGCCAACACTGTATGCGGCTGTGCGTAAAGATCAGCAGGACAGTGCCTATATTCAGGATTTCTTTCAGCAAGCGCTGGAGACCTGTTTCCGCCACTTACCGGGAATTCTTCCGGTCAGCTAAAGGCCTGTCGCGGCCATTTCCCCGAATTTCAGGCAAAAAAAAGGGCTCTGAAAGAGCCCAAAAAAGCGAATAATTTCGCTACATTCTCACCACGTCTCCTAGGGATACGCGGGACATATAATGATCCTGCCATGCTTTTCAGTCTGTAGTGTAAAAGTGTTTTTGTGTAACGCTTTGTATACACTTTTGATATAAGGCCATCACATTATTCGTGATGACGGCGCGGCCAGATCAGACTGAATTTTGCACCGCCAAGCGCCTCGCTGCGGCTGACCATTGCCCGCCCACCATGCCAATACGCAATACGGCGAACAATTGATAATCCCAGACCATAGCCACCGGAGCTGCGGGTACGGCTGTCATCCAGACGGGCAAAGGCTGTGAATACGCGATCCCAATCCTCTTCCGGAATACCAGGACCATCATCTTCCACATCAACCCGGCAGGTATCCGTTCCAATGGTACAGCTGACCCGGACACGGGAACTGGCGTAGCGCCCGGCATTACCCACCAGATTCTGAATGGCACGATGAATATAGCGCGGTTCCACCTCGGCATAGTGGGCATTCTCCGGCGAAGCGCCGGCATAGCTGACACTGACATGGGCCGGTGGACGCGCTTCTTCAACCACCTGCACCGCCACATCGGCCACATTAACCTTCTGGAAGTCGAGCAGCGGCCCACCTTCCTCCAGACGCGCGTACGTCAGGATCTCATCAATAAGCTCATCCAGCTCCTGAATATCCGAATCCATGCCAGTCAGCTGCTTACTGACGTAAGCATCGTCGACGCTGTCTTCGATAATCTGTAAGCCAAAACGGATACGGGCTACCGGGGTACGTAATTCGTGGGATACGGCACGCACCATCTCGCGCTGAATAGAAATCAGGCGCTGGATGTGCTCTGCCATTTTATTAAACGCCTGACCAAGGCGACTGACCGGGTCGGTACCGGAAATCGCTACCCGCGCACTCAGGTGCCCCTGCGCCAGACGACTGGTGGCCTGTTCCAGCTTACGCAAGCGGATCTCAAATGAGTTCACAACCCAGTAGACCCCAAGACCCAGCAACATGATGCCAATGGCTGTAATGACGAAGATAGCCTGCCAGGAGTAAGGGTTGAACGCATCAATAGGCCCGAGCCGCAGCGCCCGTGGCTGACCTGGCAGCTTCGCCAGCGCTTCAGCCTGCTGACCTTCAATGGAAATCCTAACCAGTACATCACCGTACTGCATCCGGGCAAAATCGGAATCTGACAGGAAGAGTTTGTCGATATCCACCACCGACAACGGAAAACCAAAGCGCGGCTGCATACGTTTGATAAAGGCTTCGATACTATCTCCGGAACGCTGCCAGTCTTCGAGTAACAGATAGGCCGAGGCCTGCGCCTGAACCTCTGTCACCGTACTGAGCTGCACATCGAGTAATTCAGACTCAGACATCTGATACAGCAGACGCGCGGTGCGTCCTTCATTGGTGGTATCGACCAGCAACTGCCCGCGGGCCAGACGGTTCTGCTGATATTCGTCCACCGGGCCTTCAGCCAATGGCAATATCCGGATATCAGCATCAAAACGTGCGGATAACTCGGATAAAGCACCAGGATCCTGACGCAGCCGCTGGGCAAGCAGCGCAACACTGCCGCCCACCATGTCTTCATTGAACTGCGCGCTGCGCACAAAGTTAACGAGCTGCAAAGCGACCGTGCAGATGATTCCCACCATCAGCAAAGCGCCCAGCAGCCCTGAATAAACCCGGATAAAAATGACGATGTCTCCTGACGTCAGATTTCTTTAACGAACAGGTAGCCTTTACTGCGTACGGTTTTGATACGCTTGGGATTCATCGGATCATCGCCCACCTTAGGACGGATACGTGACACCCTTACGTCAATGGAACGATCCTGACCGTCATATTCAATACCCCGCAACTGATGGAAAATTTCTTCCCGGGTCAGTACACGTCCGGCACTGCTGCTCAATAGCCACAGCAGATCAAATTCGGCACTGGTCAGATCAATGCTCTTGCCTTCGAGCCAGGCTTCACGCATGGCGTTATCGACAACCAGATTGCCAAAGGTCAGACGGTTATCAGAACCGCCTTCAACAACCTGCTCTTCCGGTACCTCCTTAACCCGGCGCAATAAGGCGCGGATACGGGCCAGTAAAACACGCGGACGAACCGGTTTGGCAACATAATCATCTGCCCCCATTTCCAGCCCCAGTACCTGATCGAGATCTTCGGTACGGGCGGTCAGCATCAGAATCGGGCCTTTGTAGTAAGGACGGACAATACGGCATACCGCCAGGCCATCTTCACCCGGCAACATCAGATCCAGGACAACAAGGTCAGGCTGCTCCGTTTTAATACGTTCAATTGCACGGCTGCCGTCACCTTCAACCGCGACTTTCAGACCGTTACTTTCCAGATAATCCTTGGTAAGAGTCGCCAGGCGTTCGTCATCTTCAACGATGAGAATGCGCCAGTTTTCTTCAAGGCTTTGACCATTTTCTTGCTTCAACATGGTTCCTTACCATTCCTTAAACAGGTTCGTACCCCGGAACATTGCCACAGGCATCTGATATTAACTCTAGACCGAGTTACGCTTTGTTGCATAGTAACCAATCTATTCATTATTTGGTAAAAATCAGAGGGCATAACGACTTAGAAAAAACAGCCACATCCTGTCCACCAACTACACACAAGTTATCCACATGGCAAAACCGATAACCCACTATATCTTGGGGTTGAATTCATAGGTATACCGCATTATCTTGTGGATCGACTTAAAAATATGTCGGTAACTCAGTTACTTACACCGGCACCTACAGACTATCAGGCCAGCCGTCAAGCGTTTTACGGAACCCATACCGATCAAGGACAGATGGAGTAGTTTCCCTTGGATACAGGCACAGAAGAGATGAACAGCGAGCTAAAAGTCACCAAACGTGACGGCACCCAGGAACCTTTAAATCTGGATAAAATCCACAAAGTAGTCACCTGGGCTGCCGAGGGTCTTGATAACGTATCTGTGTCTGAAGTGGAGCTTAAGGCCCACCTGCAGTTTTTCGACGGCATCCAGACGTCTGAGATTCATGAAACCCTGATCAAAGCCGCCGCCGATCTGATTTCTGAAGAAACACCCGATTATCAGTATCTGGCCGCGCGCCTGAATATTTTCCATCTGCGCAAAAAAGCCTACGGCCGTTTTGAGCCACCGGCCCTGCTTGATCATGTGAAGCGCATGGTTGAGTCCGAGCGTTATGACCGCCATCTGCTCGAAGATTACACCGCTGAAGAAATCACAGCGATGGACGCCTTTATTGATCACAGCCGCGACCTGACCTTCAGCTATGCCGCGGTTAAGCAGCTGGAAGGCAAATATCTGGTACAGAACCGTGTGACCGGCGAAGTCTATGAAAGCGCTCAGTTCCTGTATGTGCTGATCGCCGCCTGCCTGTTTGCCGGCTACGACAAAGAGCGTCGCCTGGAATACATTCGTCGTTTCTACGATGCGGTATCTACATTCAAACTGTCACTGCCAACGCCAATCATGGCCGGTGTCCGTACTCCGACCCGTCAGTTCAGTTCCTGCGTACTGATCGAAGCCGGCGACAGCCTGGATTCCATCAACGCCACCGCCAGTGCCATTGTTAAGTATGTTTCCCAGCGTGCCGGTATTGGCATCAATGGCGGCCGCATCCGTGCACTCGGTAGCCCGATCCGCGGTGGTGAAGCTTTCCACACCGGTTGTATCCCGTTCTACAAACACTTCCAGACCGCCGTTAAATCCTGCTCACAGGGCGGTGTGCGCGGTGGTGCCGCTACCCTGTTCTACCCGATCTGGCACTACGAAGTTGAAAACCTGCTGGTTCTGAAAAACAACCGCGGTGTTGAAGAAAACCGTGTACGTCACCTCGACTACGGCGTACAGATCAACAAGCTGATGTACGAGCGTCTGATCAAGAACGGCAATATCACGCTGTTCTCACCATCCGATGTTCCGGGCCTGTATGACGCCTTCTTCGAAGATCAGGAACTGTTTGAGCAACTCTACGTTAAATACGAGCAGCAGGACGGTATCCGTAAGAAAACACTGAAAGCGGTCGACCTGTTCTCCAGCATGATGCAGGAACGCGCCAGCACCGGCCGTATCTACATTCAGAACGTTGACCACTGTAATACCCACAGCCCGTTCAATCCGAAACTGGCTCCGGTGCGTCAGTCCAACCTGTGTCTGGAAATTGCGCTGCCAACCAAGCCGCTGAAAGACGTGAACGATGATTCCGGTGAAATCGCGCTCTGTACTCTGGCCGCATTTAACCTCGGAACACTGAACAATCTGGATGAGCTGGAAGAACTGGCTGATCTGATCGTACGTGCCCTCGACAGCCTGCTGAGCTATCAGGACTACCCGGTTCCGGCCGCCAAACGCGCCAGCCTGAGCCGCCGCACTCTGGGTGTGGGCGTGATCAACTATGCCTACTATCTGGCGAAAAACGGTGTGAAATATTCCGATGGCAGTGCCAACGGCCTGACTCACCGCGCTTTTGAAGCCATGCAGTACTGGTTGCTGAAAGCATCCAACAATCTGGCCAAAGAACAGGGTGCCTGTGAAGCGTTCAGCGACACTACCTATGCTCAGGGTATCCTGCCGATCGACAGCTACAAGAAAGAAGTCGACAAGTTCTGTGAAGAACCACTGCAGTACGACTGGGAAGCCCTGCGCAAAGATATTCTGGCCCACGGCCTGCGTAACTCCACGCTGTCTGCCCTGATGCCATCCGAAACATCCTCGCAGATCAGTAACGCGACCAACGGTATTGAACCGCCGCGCGGATATATCAGCGTGAAGCAGAGCAAAGATGGTATCCTCAAGCAGGTTGTTCCTGAGTTTGAACGCCTGAAGAAAAACTACGAGTTGTTATGGCAGATTCCGAACAACAATGGCTATCTGCAGCTGGTCGGTATCATGCAGAAATTCGTCGA
>NZ_DDCJ01000143.1:153863-157882 GCF_002335285.1 Thalassolituus sp. UBA2009 | reverse complement strand
CTGCTGAAAGACCTGCTGACCGCGTACAAAAACGGCCTTAAGACGCTCTATTACCATAACACCCGCGATGGTATGGAAGATCCGCAGAAAGACGCTGTGATCGAAGAAGACGATGACTGCGCAGGCGGCGCGTGTAAGATTTAATTATTTCAGACCTGTCGCAGCCACCTCTCGGTGGCTGCTTTGAGAAAGAACCCCGTATGGCCTATACCACATTTAACCGCAACGAATTTGATACCTTTTCCCAGCCCATGTTCTTTGGCGAACAGGTCAACGTGGCGCGCTACGATCAGCAAAAACACAAGATTTTTGAAAATCTGATCGAAAAACAACTGTCTTTCTTCTGGCGTCCGGAAGAGGTCGACCTGACCAACGACCGCAAGGATTTCCTTGATCTGCCGGAACACGAGAAGCATATTTTCGTCAGCAACCTGAAGTATCAGACGCTGCTGGATTCCGTTCAGGGCCGTTCACCAAACATCGCCCTGTTGCCGGTTGTTTCTCTGCCGGAGCTGGAAACCTGGATTGAGACCTGGTCATTCAGCGAAACCATTCACAGCCGTTCGTACACTCATATCGTGCGTAATATCGTGCCTAATCCGGCGCAGATTTTTGACGATATCACCCGTAATGAGCACATCACCCGCCGTGCTATCTCGGTTACCGAGTACTACGACAGTTTTATCAATCTGAGCAATTACTACATCCAGCTGGGTGAAGGCACGCATCAGGTAAACGGCGAAACCATCGAAATCACTCTGCACGAACTGAAACGCCGCATGTACCTGATGATGGTGTCGGTGAACGTGCTCGAAGCGATTCGCTTTTACGTCAGCTTTGCCTGCTCTTTTGCCTTCGCCGAGCGCGCAAAAATGGAAGGTAACGCCAAGATCATCAAGCTGATTGCCCGTGACGAAGCTCTGCACCTGACCGGCACACAGCATATCCTGCAGATCATGGCGCGCGGTAAAGACGATCCGGAATTTGCCATCATCGCCGAAGAATGCCGCGATGACGTTGTACGCATTTTCAGCGAAGCCGCACAGCAGGAAAAAGAGTGGGCCGAATATCTGTTCAAAGACGGTTCCATGATCGGTCTGAACAAAGATATTCTGTGTCAGTACGTTGAGTACATCACCAATCAGCGTATTGCTGCTCTGGGTTTTGATCCTGTTTTCCCGCCGCGCAACAACCCGCTGCCTTGGATTAACGCCTGGCTGAACAGCGATAACGTTCAGGTAGCACCGCAGGAAGCTGAAATCAGCTCTTATCTGGTAGGCGCCATCGACAGTGAAGTGGATACCGCCGATCTGGGTGATTTTGACCTCTGATGTCTGCTGCTTTGAAAAAACTGCCTGACACCCCGGACAACGATTTCGAACTGACCGGGGACAATCAGCCCGACAGCAATTTCGAACTCGAAGCCCTGCAACCTGAAGCTGAGCAAGCTGCTCCGCTTCAGGCTGAGCTGTTTCTGCCGGAAAGCAATCCGGAGCAACCGGAAACCAGCCCGCAGATCGAATTCGATGGCATGCAAAAGCCACTGTTCAATGTATTGCTGGACGATGGCCGTGAAGTTCACTTCCAGCATGCAGCCACCCTGCTGGAGTCACTCGAAGCTCAGGACGTTGCCGTACATTATCAGTGCCGCGAAGGTTACTGTGGCAGTTGTCGTGTGCAGCTGCTGGAGGGCGATGTCCACTATGCAGAAGAGCCTATGGCCTGGCTTAACGAGGGCGATATTCTGCCCTGCTGCTGCATTCCTAAAAGCAATATCAAAATTAAGCTGTAAAACCTCCCTGTCCTGCGCTGAATCAACATTTTTGCCGCACGCCTCCCCTACTATCAGGTGGCAGTTATAACAATACGCAAGGTCAAGGAGTTCAGCGATGGCTTACATATGTATTACCCCCAATGTTGCAATGGTGCGCATGAATGCCGGCGATCATCTGGAAGAGATGCCCGGCGATTTTTACATCAACCTGGACACTCTGGTTGAAGCCCGGATGCGCAAAGTGCGTAAAGAACACGAAGGGGATTTCTGCTCTGACGTTCTGCTGGTACTGCAAAATAAAACCCATGAGTTTATTTTCCGTAACAGCCCGGCCGGCAATAAAGCCCGTGAAACACTGGAAAAGTACCTGTCCGAACGCAGTATTAATTGTTGAAGTGAAATCAACGTGGCTTGATTTATCAGGCCGCTGCGGTAGCCTTGGTGCTTTTGCACCGAGGCATAAACATGAGTCTGAATTTCCCCCCACTGGAGCAATCTGCTCCCGACTTTACCACCCCTGATCAAAACGGTAATAACGTTACGCTGAATGCACTGAAAGGCAAAAACGTTGTACTGTACTTTTACCCGAAAGCCATGACCCCCGGCTGCACCGTTCAGGCCTGCGGCATCCGCGACACACGCAGCGAATACGAAGCACTGAATACTGTAGTACTCGGCATCAGCCCGGATGCTCCTTCACGCCTGCAGAAATTCATCGATAAATACGATCTGAATTTTGATCTGCTGTCGGATGAAGACCACAGCATTGCTGAACAATATGGCGTCTGGGGCCTGAAAAAATTTATGGGCAAAGAATTTATGGGCATCCAGCGCGTAACCTTTATTATTGATGCCAGCCGGGAAAGCTCCGGCATGTGATGGCTAAGGTCAAAACCAAAACCCATCATGATGATGTGATTAATATTCTGAAAACGCTCTGACGCCTGAAAAAGCCTCAATTCCTGTCCCGGGCGGCCGATACAGGCTGTATGAAAATCCCTGAATTTTTTCTGCTGATCAGCAGTATTCTTTCTGCCGCACCGGCCCTCGCCGGGGCCGGCCATTATGCCGGCTGCTCCGGCGGTTTTGTGCATGCGCCTTATGCCGGAATTCCTGCCCTGCAGGATGAGGGGGATCAGTATGCCGCTGTCGAATGCCACCTTCTGCCACAACCAGCCCAGCATGGGCGACACTGGCTGCCAGCGCTGCCACAACTGGAATGGACTCAGGGTCTGCGCACTGAAATGTCACGCAGCAAAGGCTATAGCGAATTCAGCGACTGGCGCATCAGCCTTCCCCTGTACCAGATCGATATGATGACGGTCGCCTTCAGCGCACAGCAGCAAAAACTGCAGCAATTACACCAGCTGCAGCAACCGCTGATCATTTCTGATCAGTCCTACCAGCAGGGACAGACTCTGCTGCTGAACAGTACGACAAAACAGTGGGGACTGGAGCTGGATACCCGCCGCAGCGGCAGCCCGATAAGCTCAACCGGGCTGGAACACATACAACAATGGCAACCACTCAGTGTCCGTCTGCAGAACACAAACCTTGAGACCTTAATACCAGCACGGTTTGATTACTGGCAACTGAACATTAAACACCAGCCATTACTGCCTGGCTTGCGGGGGATCTGGGCATTCAGTCTCGGGCACGGTCAGGTATATGACGATGGTAACGCGGCATTACTGGATGAATCAGCGCTGGCCAATGATTTTATCAGCCTGAAACTACTGCTCGGCAGTGTATGGCGAGTGCGCATTACGCCCAATCTGCACTGGCAGAACAGCCTGTCAGCCGAAAGCCAGAACTTCCTGTTTGTCAGCCGCCGTGATGACGACAGCCTGCGTATTGAAGATATTAACCTGCTCAGTTACCGCTTTTTCAGCGGCATCGAATGGCGGTTTTAAGAGGTGGAGGATTTATGCTGCTGGCGGTACTCCAGCGGTGCCACGCCTTCCCAGCGTTTAAAAGCCCGCGTAAAGGTACTGCTTTCTGAAAAGCCCAGTTGCTCGCTGATCTGAGTCAGAGGCAGACTGGTTGTGGTTAACAGAATCAGAGCCCGCCGTTGACGTTCTGCATCCAACAACTGCTGAAAGCTTGTCTGATCATCCTGCAATTTACGCTGCAAAGTCCGGCCGCTCATATGCAGACGCTGGGCCAGCTGATCACGATCAACCGATAAATCCGTGCTGTTACGCAGAAAGTGCTGGACCAGCCCGGCAGTATCGGGTTGTTGCAG
>NZ_DDCJ01000143.1:132544-153577 GCF_002335285.1 Thalassolituus sp. UBA2009 | reverse complement strand
TACCAAGGCGTTCCGCGATGCCTCAAACTGCAAGGGGGCGGCAAAGATACGTTGGTAATTATCCAGATTTTCCGGCTGTTTATGCATAAACTCTGCACGCTGCAGAGCAACCGGTTTACAGGCCAGCCAACTGGCAAAACTGCGTAATAAAACCAGAACGGCATCTACCTGATGACGGCTGAAATTATCGGCCTGAGGTTCGTAGCAAATCGCAGCTTCCTGCTCATTGAGTTGCAGAAAATAACGCCCGCCATCACTCAGAAGCCGGGTGTAACGGACAGACTTTTCGAACGCTGAACCAAGATCCGGACTGTGCATCAGTGTCAGGGCAAACAGCTGAAAATGTGCCGGTTTAACCAGTTCTCCCATCAGCAAACCAAAATCTTCGGCCGGACACAACGCTTCCGCTGCGCGCCATATTTTTAAGGTTTGTTGCAGAGATACCCGGGCGTAGGAAGTATTCAGTAACTCATGGCTGATGCCGGCCGCCTGCAGCAACGGGGCAGCAGCAATCCCCTGCTGTTCCGCGCCCTGCAGTAAGGCTTTTATCCAGAGAACAGATACTGTTTTTTCCGCGTTATTGTATGGTGTATTCATTAACTGACTTCTGCGGTTAAACCCGGTGTCCTGCGGGGACAATTTTTAATACCGGCATTTGCGCTACATTATGAGCATCTGACAACCGATAACAATAAAACAAAGAGAACTCCGCTATGAATAAAAAAACAGCCGATCAATGGTTTGAAGAGTATGGTGCCAGCCACCAGAACCCGCTGAACAAACTGATTCATTGGATCTGTGTCCCGCTTATTTTTATTGTCATCATGGGGTTGCTGTGGGAAATACCGGTACCGGCAACCTTCACGCAAGTACCCTACCTGAACTGGGCCACCCTGTCAGCCATTGTTGTAGTGGGGTTTTATGTACGGATGTCATTCAGCCTGTCGGTCGGCCTGACCGCTTTTACCATTGCAACCTATGCTCTTATTGCCTGGTTTGAGCAACTGAATCTGGCACCACTCTGGGCCATCTGCGCTGGCAGCTTTGTTGTATTGTGGATTCTTCAGTTTATTGGGCACTACATTGAAGGGAAAAAGCCGTCATTCTTTAAAGACATTCAGTTTCTGCTGATTGGCCCTGCATGGCTGATGGGATTTATCTATCGCAAACTGGGCATTCCGTACTCCTGATCACGTTATGGCGGTACTCAGTACCGCCATTTTCACTGCGCCCCCCCTGAGCAGATAATGCTGACGCTATTTCGGCACACTCCAACCTCGTGCAACCTCCGCTAACAAGCTAAAAATGCAGCGCAGCTTTTACAAGCTCTCTATTTCATCTGAATACAGGAAAGACTATGACTATCGGATATTGGTGCGTCCTGATCGCCGCATTATTGCCTTATGTATTTACCGGGCTGGCCAAAGCTGGCGGACGTCGTTACAACAATTACTCGCCACGCGAGTTTCTGGAGAAGCAGGAAGGTTATCGCAAACGCGCACACTGGGTGCAACTCAACAGCTTTGAAGCATTTCCGGCATTTGCCGCAGCGGTCATTATTGCTCACCTGAGCGGTGGTAATCAGGAACGGATTGATATGCTGGCTATGGCTTTTATCGCGATCCGGGTGCTGTATGGCGTGTTATACCTCAGCAATCATGCAACCCTGCGCTCTCTGGTCTGGACGGCGGGCATTGGCTGCACCGTTGCCCTGTTTGTCAGCGGTGTTTAAACCGTCATCATATGTCCATTGCGTTTGTAGCAATAAGCTGAATTGCAGTAGATAACAATTTGCCGGCCTTTATCTGACGTCTGGATAATATAAAGGTCGGTAAATTCCGGCGTTTTCTCCATAAAAGTAGCATTACGGATCAGGCTGGCGTGGGCATCCTGCATATGATTGTTCTGTGCTGGCAGTTCTGCAGCAGGCAGATACAAACCCAGCAAAGTAAATAATCCGATAATCATGAGGTGCAGTGAAGGTTTCATAGCCCAACTCCTGACAACATACTTAAACCAAGTATAGGAAGAGGGAGGAATCGGAGATGGATTGTTTTGTTATAAAGAGTTACCTGCAGACAGGCTTGTTACTTCACACAGAAGATCCCTGCGCTGCATCGGCGGAACCATCACAGCCTGTTCAATACGGCCGGCACCGGAGGCATAAAAAAACAGGCACAAGGCCTGTTTTTTCAATCAATCAGTATTTTAATGCGCTGTCTGCCGTTTCAGCGAAACAATCAGCTCCGCTTCTCCCCGCGCGACGCCACAACTGTCAACCAGATCGCTGGCTGTTGCTCCGAGTCCAACCAGGCGTGATGCCTGCAAAAAGGTAGCCTCGTCTGTTGTAGGCAAAACTACCTTGCGTTCAGCCTGCTGCAGGCGTCCATCCATCTGTTTGAGCTTTCGCCCCATACCAATGGTGCTTTTGCTCATCGCCTGATGTGCCTGTTGTAAGCTGCCAACCGCCTGATCCAGCCGGCTGGCATCCTGATTTTGCTGCCGTTTAAGCGACCACATAAAAGCGCCGACCAATAACAGCAAACCCATATTACCTATCAATAACCAGTGCATCAGTGACAGAGACGCCATGACAGACTCCTATAAACCCTGGATTTCTGTCCACTCCTCGTCGGTCATCAGTTTCTCCAGATCCACCAGAATAAGCAGTTCATCATTTTTATGACAAACCCCCTGGATGAATTTGGCGCTTTCCTCATTGCCGACGTTCGGGGTGGTTTCAATTTCTGACTGACGCAGATACACCACTTCAGCCACCGCATCGACGAGGATACCAACCACCTGACCTTCCGCTTCGATAATAACGATACGCGTCTGATCAGTGGTGTCAGCTGTTGGCAGGCCAAAACGGAGTCGGGTATCGATCACCGTTACAACGTTGCCACGCAGGTTAATAATGCCAAGTACATACGGGGGAGCACCAGGAACCGGTGCAATCTCGCTGTAACGCAAGACTTCCTGCACCTGCATCACATTGATTCCGTACGTCTCGTTTTCCAGACGGAAGGTTACCCATTGTAAGACGGGATCTTCCGCACCTTTATTTCCGGCAATCGCTGACATAAAACATCCTCGCTAAGAAAGGCCGATGCCTGACTGTGTCAAAAAACATGACGAACCTTTCTTAACTATAGAACAGAGCACAAAGTGTACCAGTTAAAACAGGGAATTTTTTCCGGGGCTAAAAGCTGTAATCCATTGAACAAAAAGGATATTGCAACGCTGAAATACCGGAGGGCTTTACGCCTGACGCGCAACCCGGCGATTTTCTTCCAGCAGTTTTAATAACCCCGGTACATCCAGTAAAGCACACATTTCAGAGATCACCGTTCCTGCAAGCCACGGGCGTTTACTGCCATCCCCACGCCATTTAATGGAATCGTGTACCAAGGTTACGGTATCGCAGATTTCCTGACACGCCAGCGCCCAGGGCGAGCGGTCCAGCTGAATAAAAAAGCTGTAGCCGTCGTCATTCAGACTGATACGTCTCTCAGGCATGATCAGTTGAGCACTGTCGATGATAGTAAGCTTGGCCTTATCGCCCTGCCAGACGCCCAGCGACCAGCTGGCCTGGCCAAACAGCGGCGTCACCTTGTCTGTTACGTTATGCACACCGCCAAGCAGTGGCAACGGAATGGCGAGCTTAAGACCAGCGACTTTAAAAATAAGACAATCAATCCCCTGGCTGGATTGCCAGTTTAATGAGAGCGTTTGCATCGCCTCGTTAGTCAATTCATTGACGTCATGAGCCCTACTACTACTCTCATCCTGGATATCTGACGGAGTTTCGACATCCGTTTCGGTAGTAAATGCCGGCATTGGTTGCTGCGGTATAACCTCAGCAAAGGCGGCACGCGCAGGACTCACCGTGCGTGACGCTGTCTTTACCTCTGCTGGCGAAGAAGGCAGCTCTTCGCTAATGGCGACAGAAGGCGTTTCTGCAACAGGTTCAGCCACCTGAAGACTGGCAGATCCGGATTTAACCGTAGTAACAGGAGTCACTTCCGTGGCACTGACCAGGAGCTGATCAAGATAGTCCTGCAAGACAAAGTCGACCTGATTTACCAGATCTGTCTTAGAGTTAGCATCAGCCATTAAGCACGGTCTCCGCAGCAACGGGCAGACACGCCGCTAACATACAGCGACGCAGCGATGATTCCGGTAAATGGCGTATCAACCCCAGCGCAGTCAACAGCTGGGTGCGCTGAGCTGCTTTACCTCCCTCACCTAACGGACGTAAGAGCACAGGGGCATAGCCACTTTGTAACGTGCTGCTGGCCAATGCTTCCTGCAGATGATGAGGACTGACGGCAGAACGCAGTAAGTCATCCCAGTTCACTCCCTGACCTGCTACTTCGCCATCAGCAGCCAGCAGGTGGTCAAAATAGTCGTCCAGCGGATGGCTGACATTGGCCGGTAACGGTGGAATATAACTAGCCACGACTCGGGTCCGCCACATCCAGTTCACTCAACAGGTGACGATATGCCCGCACCCCACGGCCCTGCTCATCCATCTGATGTGGAAACACACCTTCATGACTGGCATCACGCAGACGGGTATCCACCGGAATTGCCTCCTGCCACAGTGAATCCTGATACAGACGGCGCATTTCTTTCAGCGTGGTCACAGAGGCGAGCGTCCGGCGATCAAACAATGTCGGTACGATCATAAAAGGCAGATTACGGTTCTGCGAGCGCATCACCATTTTCAGGGTATGGATCATTCTTTCCAGACCTTTCATTGCAAGATGCTCTGTCTGGGTAGGAATCACCAGGCGCTGACAGGCAGCCAGCGCATTGACCAGCAGCACGCCAAGAATGGGGGGCGTATCCAGTAAGGCGTAATCGTATTCATCCCACAGCTGAGCGAGCGACCGTGCCAGAACCAATCCCATACCATCCTGCCCACTGACCTGACGTTCAAGTGTGGCCAGCGATGTCGTCGCAGGCAGCAAAGATACATTGGGAAGACTGGTGGGTTTGATGACGGTCTGAATAAAAGCTTTGTCTTTGTAGCGTTGCTCAAAAAACAGATGATAGAGACTGCGTTCCAGATTATCGGGATTCTGCCGGAAGTAACTCGTCAGGGAACCATGAGGATCAAGGTCCACCAACAATACGCGTTTTCCCTGTTCAGCCAACAGACCTCCCAGAGCAACCACGCTGGTTGTTTTGCCAACCCCACCCTTTTGATTTGCTATCGACCAGATCCGCACTAGTTTCACCCTGTTCTCTGTGAGCACATGACCCGCAGGGGTCACTAAAAGTACTTTTTGCTGTAAAACATTGATTAAGCAAAAAGTATGTCAATTCTTTGCAGCAGGACGGGACCAGGGTGCAGCTTCGCTCGTTTGCGTCATAAAAATCACAACACGACGATTCTCTGCCCGTGCTTCTTCGGTATTTTCAGTATTCAACGGGTGGTAGTACGAAAGCCCCATAGCGGCCATACGCTGCGGTGCTACGCCATACAACACCAGATTCTGTACCACCGATGCTGCCCGTAACGCTGAAATTTCCCAGTTGGTAATGCCTTTTGCCGGTGTATCGTCCGAATGCCCCTGAACATTGATTGGAAACGGAAAATCCTTCAGTTCAGCGGCAATAGCCTGCATCAGCGGCAAAGCTTCGTCACGGATACGTGTTTCACCACGGGCAAATAAAAGATCGGCATTCAACGATACGGTAATCCAGTCTTTGTCCCCTTCTATTCTTATATCGTCCGATTCCGGAATAAATTGAGCAACCTGACGGATATCCGCCAATAAAGGTAATAATCCATTGCCCTTTTCCAGGGGCGTGGAAAGCGTTGGCGGAGTGACGGGCTCGGGGGGAAGTACCGTAGAAAAGACACCTTCAAGCTCGCTGCGGATTGCTGAGCCCTGCTCATCATCAATCAGTTGCACCGCATACAACATGATAAAAAAGACGCACAGCAGCGTCATATAGTCGGCATAAGAAACCAGCCAGCGATGCGGATCAGGACCATGCCGTCTCACAACACAATTCCCTGCATGCGATAACGCAGCGCCATCGGGTTAACCCCATTTCTTAATGCCACAACACCTAACATCAATGCTTCATAATACCGGCTGCGGATAGCCAGACGCTGACGCAACGTGCTGCTCAGGGGAATAACAATAAGATTCGCACTGGCAACACCATAAAACGTTGCCACAAAAGCGGTGGCGATTCCTGCGGCAAGAGCCTCCGGCTGTTTGATACTCGACAAAACCTGCATCAAACCCAGTACCGCGCCGACAATTCCCAGAGTGGGTAAATAACCGGCAAAATTATCCAGTACAGACAATAAGTCCTGATCACGTTCTTCCCGGCTTTTCAGCTCCAGATGCAGTGCAGACTGCATGGCTTCAACATCATTACCGTCAGCCAGTAATAGCAACGCTTTGCGGAAAACAGGGTCGGTTTCTGACCCTGCTACTTTTTCCAGAGCCAAAGGGCCATCACGGCGCAGAGCATTGCCGCTGACCGTTAACTTACTGATGAGTACATCAAAGGAGTATTGAGGCGGAGCAATCAGCCAAAACAGCAATTCACCCAAAGGGCGGTATTGGCTTACGGGTAGTTGGGCAAGAGTGGCCAGAATACCGCCACCGAAAACAATCAGAGCTGCCGGAGGATTCCACAACGCTGTGAGGTTTCCTCCTTCAAGGGAAAAGCCGGTTAATACTGCAATAACTGCCAGTAAAACAGTGACTAACGCCCAGCGATCCACTAGCCGACCTCTTCAACCAGCCTCGGTCCGATATCTTTAAGGGGTAATATATCGTCACTCAACCCTTCCTTGATAACGGCCAGCGGCATGCCAAAAATAACGCAGCTTTCCTCATCCTGGGCCCAGACAGTTGCCCCACCTTGCTTCAGCAGGCGGGCACCTTCGCGACCGTCAGCTCCCATTCCGGTAAGGACAATCGCCAGTGTTTTATTACCGTAATGTTTAGCCGCAGAAGCAAACGCAATATCAACGCTGGGGCGGTAGTTGACCCTTTCGTCGCTTTCCCGGATATGAATAACACCGCCGGCACGCCGATCCACCATCAGCTGCATACCACCAGGAGCAACATAAACATGACCTGCTTCAATTTTATCGCCATCGGCCGCTTCTTTAACAATCAGGGGACTGAGTGAATTCAAACGCTCAGCGAAAGCTTTGGTAAAAGATCCCGGCATATGCTGCACAATAATAATCGGTGTTTTGAAACTGCCGGGGATATTTTTAAACAATGTCTGCAGAGCTGCAGGCCCGCCGGTTGATGTGCCGATAACAACCAGCTCCGTCTGAGTCAGACGCCCGCGCACCGCAGGCCGGACAGCCTGAACCGTTGTCACTTTAGTCTGGCTGCGTGCAACGGCAGCAATTTTATCGGTCAGTGCCCGCTTAATCTGAACTGCATCTTTAGCAATCTGATCAAAATTCTTGGGCAAAAAATCTAATGCACCAGCATCCAGAGCATCCAGCGTAACCCGTGCGCCTTCGAACGTAAGTGAAGAAAACATCAAAACAGGTACCGGACGCCGCTGCATGATATTACGCACCGCGGTAATGCCATCCATGACCGGCATTTCATAATCCATGGTAATAACATCAGGCTTCAGAGATTCATTCATCTCAATGGCTTCAAGGCCATTAGATGCGACCCCGACAACTTCCATACGGCCGTCTGCATTAATGATGTCAGTTACACGGCGGCGAAAAAATCCGGAATCATCGACGACCAGAACACGGATACTCATGAAATCAACTCTTCCTTAGTCGTTGTAGACTTTATGCTGCACTGGAATGCCGGGAGGATGCATAGCGGGTAAGCATACTCGGTATATCCAGAATAAGTGCAATCCGACCGTCACCTGTAATCGTTGCTCCCGCCATACCTGCCGTACCGTGCAACATTTTACCCAAAGGTTTAATAACAACCTCTTCCTGGCCAATCAGCTGGTCAACTACAAAACCGACACGTTTCGTACCCACCGAAACCACAACAACATGCGCTGTTTCATCGGCTTTGGCATAGGCTTCACCTTTAATAAGCCAGCGTTTCAGATGAAATAACGGTATTGGTTTTTCGCGTACAACCACCACTTCCTGGCCATCAACAATATTTGTCTTAGTCAGATCGAGGTGGAAAATTTCGTTGACGCTAACCAGTGGGAAAGCAAAAGCCTGATTTTTCAGCATGACCATTAACGTCGGCATAATAGCCAGAGTCAGTGGTACTTTAATCCGGATTCCTGTACCTACACCGGGACGGGAATCAATATTAATAGTGCCATTCAGCTGAGAAATTTTTGTTTTAACAACATCCATACCGACACCACGGCCGGATACATCAGATATCTGCTCTTTGGTGGAAAAACCCGGCGCAAAAATCAGGTTAAAGCATTCGTTTTCGGTCAGACGATCAGCGGCATCCTGATCCATAACGCCTTTTTCTACCGCTTTCCGGCGCAGAACATCGGCATCCATACCGCCGCCATCGTCCTGAATAATCAGCAGAATATGGTCCCCTTCCTGCTCTGCAGAAAGAACAACAGTACCGACCCGTGGTTTACCATTTTTTTCACGCACGTCCGGCATTTCCACACCATGATCCACTGCATTTCGCACAAGGTGAACCAATGGATCGGCCAGAGCTTCGACCAGGTTTTTATCCAGATCCGTTTCTTCGCCGCGTAATTCCAGATTAATTTCTTTTTTCAGTTGGCGGGCAAGATCGCGGACAACCCGGGGAAAACGGCCAAATACTTTCTTGATTGGCTGCATCCGGGTTTTCATAACGGATGCCTGTAAATCACCGGTTACCACATCCAGATTAGCGACCGCCTTAGCCATCGACTCATCGGTACTTTTCAGTCCCAAACGAACCAGACGGTTACGAACCAGCACCAACTCGCCAACCATATTCATGATGTCGTCAAGACGTTTGGTATCCACACGTACCGTTGCTTCTGATGCGGCAGCATCTTTATCCTGACGCTTGCTTTCTTCAACCGCTGCCGGTGCCTTCGCAGCAGCCGGTTTTGCTTCTGTTTTTGGCGCAGGCTTAGCTTCTGCTTTTGCAGCTGGCTTGGTATCTGCAGCGGGCGTAACCGGAGGTTTTGCAGCTTCTGGTTTTTCCACCGAGGCTGCAGGTGCTGACTCGGCTCCCGGGGCATTGGAATGCTTGCCTTTGCCATGCAGACGATCGAGTAATTCTTCAAACTCCGAATCACTGATCAGATCATCCCCACCTGCTGCATTAGCAGACGCTGCGACAGGCTCAGCCTCTGTTTTTTCTGGCTCTGCAGTTCCCGATGTCTGTGCACCAGCATGCTTACCTTTACCATGAATCTGATCAAGCAGTGCCTCAAATTCATCTTCGGTAATTTCGTCACTATTGTTATCTGTGCTGTCGGAGCCTATATCAAAGAAATCGTCATCTGCTGTTTCTGCCGCAGCTGCATTCGCTTTTTCTTCGTCCAGAGCATCCAACAGTTGCTCGAATTCATCGTCTGTAATATCACCACTGTCTTCTGCCGGCGCTGTTTCTGAAGGACCGGACTCGCTGACAGGTTCCTCTGCGACAGAGTCAGTAGCAGCAGGTTCCGGATCGCTGCTCTGAACTTCATCTTCTGATTCAGGTAGTGCCAGCTTATGCAGCCGCTCAATGAGTTCCGGATCTGCTTCTTCAGGCGCAGCACCGGAGCGAACGCTTTCAAACATTTCGTTAACGCTGTCTAACGCCTGGAGTACCACATCCATAAGATCTGAATTGACAGTACGATGGCCGTTGCGCAGCGTATCGAAGACGTTTTCCGCTGCATGGCAGCAATTCACCAGAGGATTAAGTTGCAGAAATCCAGCCCCACCTTTAACGGTATGAAAACCGCGAAAGATAGCATTCAGCAGGTCTTTATCATGTGGGCGTTGTTCAAGATCGACCAGTTGTTCAGAGAGCAGCTCAAGAATTTCTCCGGCTTCAACCAAAAAATCCTGGAGAATCTCTTCATCAGCATCGAAACTCATCCGTTAGCTCCTTTAAAAACCAAGACTGGACAGTAAGTCATCAACATCATCCTGGCTGGCAACTACGTCTTCACTGGACTTATTAATCTGCGGTCCCTCCGCAGCGATATTGGCGCCTTCCGTCGGCTTCTCTGCCGATTCCATATCGGCATGAACAATTCCGGTAATCGAATCCACGTTGCCGGCCATGGCAACAAGCTGTACCAGCCGGCTTTCTACGTCTGTGACCAGCGCAGCCACTTTGTGAATGACCTGACCGGTTAAATCCTGAAAATCCTGAGCCAGTACGATATCGGATAACTGTCCCTGCAAGCGCTGAGACTGACTCGCACTGTCAATCAGAAACTGATTAATGTCTTTGGTTAAAGCCCGGAATTCATCCGGCTTTAATTCTTTATTTAAAAACCGCTGCCACTCAACAGATAACGCTTTGGCCCGGTCATGAATGTCGGTTGCCAGCGGCATACCGGCATCAACCAGATCCATGGTGCGGTTGGCCGACTTATCGGTCATTTCCAGACACGTAAGCCAGCTTATCCGTTGCATGGTCAATTTCCGATGCAGCACCGACAGAATCAACCCGCATATTTTTAATAGCTTCATGCAGGGCACGGGTCAGTCTGCCGATTTCGTTGTACAACGTGCGGTCTCTAACCTCATTGAGATTATTAACCAATGCTACCGCCTTGCTGAGATCACCAAGCTCAAGCTGCCTGAGCATGCTTTCTGCAAGGCTTTTGATTTCAGAGCCGACAGCGCTGTTATCGGTATCCAGATTGATCCCGGCCATCAAGTTGTCTTCCTGGTTAACCTTCGACACGTTCAAAGATCTTATCGATCTTTTCTTTCAGCACTGCAGCGGTGAAAGGCTTCACAACATAACCATTAACTCCTGCCTGCGCAGCAGCCACAATCTGGTCACGTTTGGCTTCCGCGGTCACCATCAGTACCGGCAGAGTTTTCAGGCGATCATCGGCCCTGACCTTCTTCAGCAAGTCGAGACCTGTCATGCCAGGCATGTTCCAGTCTGTCACCAAGAAGTCGAAATCACCATTCTGCAACATGGGAAGTGCGGTTGTGCCATCGTCAGCTTCCTGGGTATTGGTAAACCCCAGGTCGCGTAACAGATTTTTGACGATTCGTCTCATCGTTGAAAAATCATCAACGATCAGAATTTTCATGTTTTTGTCCAAAACGACCTCCAGTAATCGACTCTCTATATTCCAAGTCGTTCCTAAGGTTTAGTGTAGACACAGTTATCGCTTTATCCAGAAACAAAGCGCTCAGAAAAGATTTTTTTCAATAACAGGAAGGAGTTAGGACAACCAGCCGCCAAGACGGGCACGCAGGCGATGAGCTGCCTGACTGTGCAGCTGACTGACCCTTGATTCACTGACACCCAGCACAGCGCCAATTTCTTTCAGATTCAGTTCTTCGTCATAGTAGAGTGCGAGTACCAGTTGCTCTCTTTCGGGTAAATGACGGATAGCGTCGGCGAGTTGACGCTGAAAGGACTCACGCTCGATGCCATCCAGTGGATTCGGAGATTCATCCTCAAAGACATCGAAGCCTGATTCGCTCTTCTCCACAACCTCTTCAAAGCTGAACAGCCGACAGCCGGCACTGTCTTTCAGAATCGCGTGGTATTCATCCTGACTGATGCCAAGAAAGCCCGCGACTTCGCTGTCTTCAGCATCACGGCCTTTTGCACTTTCGATCTGTTTAATGGCTTCACTGATACGGCGGGAATTGCGGTGAACCGAGCGTGGTGCCCAGTCACCTTTGCGGATTTCATCCAGCATGGCACCACGGATACGGATACCGGCGTAGGTTTCAAAACTGGCGCCCTTGCCACCATCGTATTTACGTGCAGCCTCCAGCAAGCCAATCATACCGGCCTGAATAAGGTCATCGAGCTGCACGCTGTCAGGCAGGCGGCCGATAAGATGGTGAGCAATACGCTTTACCAGCGTCGCATGCTCACGCACCAGTTGTTCATAATCGTGTTTTTTTACGTCGGAATACACCAGACAACTTCCTACTGACACTCGTTATGCCCCGGCTTCCTGAACCAACCGATCTACAAAAAACTCCAGATGCCCCCGGGGGGTTGAAGGCAGTGGCCATGAATCTACTTTTTTAGCCAGCGCACGGAATGCTGTCGCCGCTTTGGAGCGCGGGTAGGCATCGATCACCGCTTTCTGGCGCTGCACAGCACGCTTAAGCGCATCGTCCTGGGGAATGGCGCCGACATACTGCATAGCCACTTCCAGAAAACGATCCGTCACTTTAGTAAGTTTGGCAAATAAAGCATTACCTTCCTGCGGTGTACGAACCATGTTGGCAACGATACGGAAGCGGAACAGCCCATAATCACGATTCAGCAGTTTGATCTGCGCATAAGCGTCGGTGATTGAGGTTGGTTCATCGGTGACCACCATCAGCACTTCCTGCGCAGCACGGACAAAACTCATCACACTGTCGGAAATTCCGGCCGCGGTATCAATAATCAGCACATCAATATCATCGCCAATATCGCTGAAAGCCTGAATCAGGCCGGCATGTTCAAGTGCATTCAGCTGTGACAGTTTCTGTGTACCGGAAGACGCGGGAACAACACGGATGCCGCCCGGCCCTTTAACCATCACATCACGCAGATCACATTCGCCCGACAGAACATTTTCGATGGTTTTGTTAGAACTGATACCCAGCAGAATATCAATATTCGCCAACCCCAGATCCGCATCGAGAACCACCACTCTGCGTCCCATTTCGGCCAGGGCGATAGCCAGGTTGACCGAGACATTGCTCTTGCCGACACCACCTTTACCGCCGGTGACCGCGATGACCTGCACAGGATGCCTTGCCATTAGTCGTTATACTCCGTGTTGAATACTGGAATGCTGAGTGGCGAAGCTCATGGCTTCGGCGGCCTGCCAGCGGGTACGCGCCATACGCGCCATCTGCTCCGCCAGTTTCACCAGTTTTTCAGCATCCGGATAATGCACATCGTCAGGGATGTGCGGACCATCAGTCACCAGGGTGACCGGCAGCTGGGTCAGCGCCGACACACTCATGGCAGGCCCAAGACTGAAACACTCATCCAGCTTGGTAAACACACAACCCGCCAAACCTGCTGCTTTAAAATGTTCATAGTTTTCCTGCAGGCAACGCCCCTGACTGGTCAGAGGCAATACCAGCAGCTTTTTCAGACGCGCTCCGGCCTGTTTAAGCATAGACAATTGCGCAGCAAAATGTGGATCCTGACTTGCCAGTCCGGCGCTATCAACCAACACCAGCTTTTTATCACGTACGCTGTCGAGTACCTTACTCAGGTCACCATTGACCGGCACAACATGCAGGGTTACACCAAGAATGCGGGCAAAGGTGCGCAGCTGGTCGTGTGCTGCTACGCGGTAATTATCGAGGGTAATCAAAGCCACCGATTCAGCGCCGTGGCGGATCACAAACTGTGCTGCCAACTTACCGATGGTTGTCGTTTTTCCTGCACCGGTCGGGCCGACGAGAGCATAAATGCCACCGCGATCCAGCAATCCGTTCGGTGCTACCGGCAGATCAGAGGCAATCAGCTTCAGCGCTTTTTTCCACGCATCTTCAAGCGGGACATCACCATCAATACGACTGGCAACGCGATCCGCCCAGGCCGCTTCCAGCCCGACATCCTGACAGCGCTGCCACAATTGTGACTGCTGCCAGGTAAGTGGCCGGTGGGTATCCCAGGCACTGCCCTGATGGCTGACCATCCAGTCTTTCAGCTCGCGCAGCTCCCCGCTCATTTGCTGAATAACGTTGTTGTACCACTCGCCTTCCTGATCCGCACGCTGGCGCAACATACTGTCTTCAGTGGCATTGCGGCTATTGTCAGCACTGGACTTGCCGGAACTGGCAGGCGCCGTACGACGGAAATCATCATTTTTCAGGCCGCTTAATACTGCAGACAGCGATTCGGTACTGGAAAGGTCGCTCTGGCCAGCAAACGCCATACGTTCTTCATAGCGCTCATCACGTTTTTTCAGCGCTGGCTGTGGTTCGCGGGATGCCGCTTTCGCCTGTTCCAGCTCCTGCTGCAGGCGCAGCTGGCGCTCAATTTCCGCACGCTCCTGCTCATGGCCCGGCTGATAATCCAGAGCGGCGACCACTTCAAATCCGTCCGCTACTTTCTTGCTCGACAGAATGACCGCATCCGCTCCCAGTTCCTGGGAGACCAGACGCAGTGCCAGCTGCATATTGGCTGCGGTGAAGCGTTTAACTTTCATAGTCAGCACTCATAATTCGTAAGGGCCTATTTGCCGCCAATACTGGCGACAATGGTAATACTTTTGTTGTCCGGAACTTCCTGATACGCCAGCACCTGCAGTTGCTCAATGCTGTTACGTACAAACTGAGCCATCGCCGCACGCAGCTGGCTGGTGACCAGCAGCACCGCCGGATTACCTGCCATTTCCTGCGCCTGTACCGCCTCAGCCAGAGAACGCTGCAGGGTATCGGCCATTCCCGGTTCCAGCACCAGACCATACTGTCCGGCCTGCTGTCCGCTTTGCTGAAGGGTTTTAAGCAACAACTGTTCCAGCCCCGGATCCAGCGTCATAACCACCAGTTCATCCGCATTACCAAAGATGTTCTGGACAATCATGCGGCTCAGGGCAAGGCGTGCAGCAGCTGTCATAGCGGCGGTATCTTGACTCTGACTGCCACTATTCGCCAAAGACTCGGCAATAGAGCGCATATCGCGGATAGGTACGTGCTCACGCAGCAGGTTCTGCAATACCGCCAGTAACTGACTGATACTTAAGGTATTAGGTACAAGCTCTTCGGCCAGTTTTGGTGACGATTTGGCCAGCATATCAACCAGCTGCTGCACATCTTCATGACCCAGCAACTCATGCGCGTGGCGCTGCAATTTCTGATTCAGGTGGGTAGCGACAACCGTACTGGCATCCACCACGGTATAGCCAAGGGTCTGGGCCCGGTCTTTCTGGGTTGCATCAATCCAGAAAGCATCCAGCCCGAAAGCCGGATCTTTAGCTGCCAGGCCGTCGATTTTGCCGAACACCTGACCCGGATTAATCGCCATTTCCCGCTCCGGATAGATTTCGGCTTCCGCCAGGGTGACGCCCATCAGGGTGATACGGTATTGATTAGGCAGCAGATCAAGGTTGTCGCGGATATGCACAGAAGGCATCAGGAAACCCATTTCCTGCGAAAGCTTACGGCGTACACCTTTAATCCGGTTCAGCAGCTGCCCACCCTGATTTTTATCAACCAGCGGAATAAGACGGTAGCCGACTTCCAGGCCGACACGATCGACCGGCTCAACGTCATCCCAGCCAAGCTCTTTCACTTCCATTTGCTTGATTGCGGCTTCGGCTTTTTCTTTTGGCGCCGCCAGTGCATTACCACTGCCCGCCGGCAACGCTTCAGCCGCCTTCGGCTGAGCGCCGATACGCTGGGCAATCGCATCTCCGAGCTTACCGCCGTCTTTGCGCCAGTGAATAAAATAAGCAACGCTGGCGGCAATCAGGGCGGCACCCAGAAATACGCCATGCGGCATACCGGGCACGATACCCATCATAAACATCAGCCCGGCAGCGACCGCCAGAGCGCGCGAAGAAGCAAACATCTGCCCGAAGACCTGTTGCCCCATGTCTTCGTCGCCACCATTACGGGTCACCATAATGGCAGTTGCTGTTGACAGCAGCAGCGACGGAATCTGAGCAACCAGACCATCACCAATGGCCAGCAGGGTATAAGCAGAGACAGCATCACCAAAACTCAGACCATGCTGAGCCATACCGATACCAAAACCACCGACGACGTTGATGATAAGAATCAGGATACCGGCGACCGCATCACCTTTTACGAATTTGCTGGCACCATCCATCGAACCATAAAAGTCTGCTTCTGCCGCAACATCCGCACGACGGATCTTCGCCTGATCTGCATCGATCAGTCCGGCATTCAGGTCAGCGTCAATCGCCATCTGTTTGCCGGGCATCGCATCCAGGGTAAAGCGGGCACTGACTTCCGATACCCGGCCGGCACCTTTGGTAACCACCACAAAGTTGATGATCATCAGGATCATAAAGACCACCAGACCCACGGCATAATTACCGCCGATCAGCACTTCACCGAACGCCTCGATCACCTTACCCGCGGCATCGCCACCTTCGTGGCCATAGAGCAATACCACCCGCGTCGATGCAACGTTCAGCGCAAGACGCAACAAAGTAGCGACCAGCAGAATGGTCGGGAAAATAGCAAAATCCAGCGGCCGGCGGGCATAGACACTCACCAGCAGCACAACGATGGATAACGCGATATTGAATGTGAAAAAAGTATCCAGCAGAAACGGTGGCAGCGGCAGCGTCATCATGCCCAACAGCACCAGCAGCATCACGGGAATGCTTAAATTCCCCTGAGCCAGCAGTGACATACCGCCCTTTAGCTGACCCATCACCTGATTTTTTGAGGCTACTGCCATGACCACATCCGTCAGAAAAACATCACTGGCAGAGGGTATTGCAAAAACCTTTCCCATTTTTCCAAAGGCTGGAAAATAACGATAAAAAAACCGGCATTGCCGGCTTTTAATGGAATTACTGTGGTTCAGAGTCAACCCTGAGGTCGCGCGGAATCGGCATATCCGGTTTACGTTCGGGTCTGGGCCCACGCCCTTTGATATACAGATCCATCTGATAAATGTACGCCAGTACCTGGGCCACCGCGACATACAGACCTTCGGGAATTTCTTCACCGATTTTACCGTGTGTATAGAGCGCCCGGGCCAGTGGCGGGGCCTGCATCTGTGGCACGTTATTTTCTTTGGCGATCTCACGGATTTTCATCGCTACCTGATCAGAGCCTTTAGCGACTAAGGTCGGGGCGCGCATCATGTCCGATTCGTATTTTAAAGCGACAGCGAAATGTGTCGGGTTGGTAATCACCACATCGGCTGTCGGTACGTCTGCCATCATGCGGCGCTGCGATGCTTCCCGTTGCAACTGTCTGATACGTCCTTTAACTTCGGGACGGCCTTCGCTCTCTTTATATTCATCTTTAATTTCCTGCATCGTCATACGCAGTTTTTTGGTATGACTGTATATCTGCCAGGGAACATCGGCGATGGCGATTACCACGGTAGACAGACAAAGAAAAATAACACTCCAGATAATAATATGAACAGCGCCACTCACCGCCGGCTCAGCTTCCTTATGCTGCAACAGCATTGCATCCTCGAAATAGGCCGACAGCACCAGCCAGGCCATAAGCCCAACCACCAGAACCTTGGCCCAGGATTTCACCAGCTCAACCAATGAATTCATAGAGAACATGCGCTTAAGACCACTTAACGGATTAAGACGATCAAGCTTGGGAGCCAGTGCTTTAGTGGAAAAAATCCAGCCGCCAACACCGAGCGGTCCGAATAAGGCCGCCAGAAGCACCAGTATCAGCCAGGGAGTCAGCGCCAGCGTCGCCTGCCATAATGACGCGCCCAAGTGGGCGTACATAACGCTCTGATCAAAGGCCGCTTCACGTTCGAGAGAAAAACTGAAGCGGGCAATATGGTTAATATGCTCGGCCATCCAGGGGCCAAAAGCCAATAAACCCAGAGCGCCCAATAACAACACCATGGTGGTATTCAGCTCTTTCGAACGGGGAGCCTGACCTTCCTCACGGGCTTTGTCTAACCTTCGCGCCGTGGGCTCTTCACTTTTTTCCTGACCGGAATCTTCCGCCATATCAGGACATCTCCGTCAATTTTTTGATGAATTCAAACAGCGTGTCCATATAGCCCTGAAAACTCTGTGCCATCTCTCCCATGCTGAGCCATAAAATAAATAAACCAACAATCATGGTGACCGGAAAACCCAATGCAAAAATATTCAGCTGTGGTGCTGCGCGGGTCATCACGCCAAATGCCAGGTTAACAATCAGCAGGGCTGTCATTGCCGGCAAAGCAATAACCAGCGCTGCCGCAAACATCCAGCCACTCCAGGTTACTACAAGACCAAGCTCTTTTTGTGTCCAGCCATCAAAGCCTATCGGCATGGTATAAAAACTGTCGATCAGGATTTCGATCAGAACCAGATGCCCGTTCAGTGACAGAAACACCAGACTGATCATAAACAACAGCCATTGGCTGATAACAACCACCGATGCGCCCTGCGACGGATCGACCGTCGTCGCAATCCCCAGACCGGTTTGCATCGCAATCAGTTGTCCGGCGATAACAAAAACCTGCGTCAGTAATTCGACGACAAAACCGAGAAGAATACCGATCAGCAATTGCTGCAGAATAATAATCAGCGAAGCAAGCGACAGTGCATCGACTTTGATAAAAGGAGGCAGTACAGGAACCACCACCAGCGTGATGGTGATCGCCAGAATCAGACGTACGCGCTGCGATACCATACGCGTGCCGATCAGCGGCATTACCATTAGCAGCCCGGAAATCCGCGCGAACGGATAAACATAGCGGCTTATCCAGTGACTGACATCCAGCGCATCCAGTTCCAGCACAGGTTATCCGATAATAAAGGGAATATTGGTGTAAATTTCTTTGGTGAAATCCAGTACAGCATTCACCGCCCAGGGACCAAAAGCAATAATAGCCAGCAGCGTAACGACCAGGCGCGGCAGGAAGCTCAGTGTTTGTTCGTTGATCTGGGTTGCAGCCTGAAAAGTACTGACGATCAGACCAATAATCAGGCTGGGAACAATGATTGCAACCACGATTGCAAGCACCAGGTAAAGCGCATGGGTGAACAGATCGCCAATCTCAGATGGTGTCATAGCGCCCCCTAAACCGTTCCGAAACTGTTGGCCATGGTGCCCATAATCAAAACCCAGCCATCAATGAGTACAAACAACATTATCTTAAATGGCAGAGAGATAATAATGGGTGACAGCATCATCATACCCATCGCCATCAGGATACTGGCCACCACCAGATCAATAATAAGAAAGGGAATAAATATCAGAAATCCGATCTGGAAAGCGGTCTTCAGTTCACTGGTAATAAACGCCGGAATCAGAATATGTATCGGTGTTTCTTCCGGTCCGGCAATATCATCACGGCCACTGATTCGTATAAACATCTGCAGATCATTTTCCCGGGTTTGCATCAGCATAAATTCATGCAGGGGTTTAATTGCACGCTCTGCAGCTTCCAATGGTGTAATCGTTTCGGCCAGGTAGGGCTGAACCGCTTCCGCATTAATCGTGCGGAAGATCGGCATCATAATAAAAATGGTCAGAAATAAAGAAAGTCCTAATAACACCTGGTTTGACGGTGTCTGCTGCAGGCCAATCGCCTGACGGAGAATAGCCATAACGACAATAATGCGGGTGAATGACGTCATCATAATCAGCAGAGACGGCAACACCGACAACATGGTCATGATCGCCAGAATCTGAATGGTGACCGTATATTCGCCACCGCTATCCGTCGATTTATACACAACCGCCGGAATGCCCAGATAAGATGGCTGCGGATCAGCCGCCATACTCAGCAATGGAAGCATCAGCAGGCTACTGCCCAACAGGATTTTAATCAGGGCTGTTATTTTCATGAGCGTATCGCTTTTTTCAGCAGATCCTGAAAACTGACAGAGCCAGCTCCCTCATCCAGCGTCAATGGCTCATCCAGTTCCGCTAGGGTGGTTATTTGTTGCGGTGTAATTCCCACCAGCAGTTGCTTATTACCGACCTGCACAACCGCAATCTTCTCTTTCATTCCCAGCGGCAGAACGGCAACCATTTTAAGTTTTGCGTTACCACCGCCCAACCGCTGTCCCTGAGTTTTATTGACCAGCCAGGCCAAAAGCAGAATCAAGCCCACAATAAGCAGCAAAAAAATGACGACCTTACCAACTGACGATAACGGATCGGGAGCTGCCGGCAAAGCCGGTTCAGCAACCGCAAGCGCTGTACTCAGAAATACCGGGGTCATTAAGCCCGCTTTAACGCAGGCGCTGAATACGTTCACTTTGGCTCACCACATCGGTCAGACGAATACCAAACTTATCGTTCACCATTACCACTTCACCGTGAGCGATCAGTGTGCCGTTGACCATAACATCCAGAGGTTCCCCCGCCAGACGGTCAAGCTCTACCACTGAGCCCTGATTCAGCTGCAATAAATTACGGATCGGAATCTGTGTTGCGCCAACTTCCATTGAAATACGGACCGGAATATCCAGAATGACATCCAGTTCAGGGCCAATGCCGTTGTTATCGCCGGGTTTGCTGTCATCGTGCAATTCATCCAGCTCAACCTGGCGAATATCGGAAGTGGCATCAGCGCCGTCATCCCCATCCAGTTCACCAGCCTCTTCCATCGCTGCCGCCCATTCATCCGCGAGTGCTTCTTCATCATCACCCGCATCGGAAACACCGGCCGCAACTTCATTCGCCAGAGCATCAGCATCAAGTTCAGAAGACTCTTCTTCTGGCAGGTCTTTTTCGTTGTCATCACTCATATTACTCTCCTGTCAGCGCCGTCTGCTTTTCAGCTGATCAATAATTTTGACCGCTAAATTTTCATCTGAAATACCCATTTTCCCGCGGAAAATCGGTACGCCATTGGCTTGCAAAATAAATTCTTCTGGTAAGTCCACGGGAATAACATCACCGGCTTTCAGTGCTGCAACCTCGCGCAGTGTGATATAGCGGTCTACCAGCGTGCCATGTATCGGAACACGGGCATCCAGGATGTCTTCGCGTAATGACTGCAGCCAGCGCTCATCGACGTCGTCCACATCACTCTGCACACCGGCATCCAGCACTTCGCGGATGGGCTCGATCATGGAATAAGGAATGGTCAGGTGCAGATCGCCGCCGCCGCCGTCCAGTTCAATATGAAATGTGCTGACCACGACCACTTCACTCGGGCTGACAATATTAGCCATTGCCGGGTTTACTTCGGAGCCGACATATTCAAATTCCAGTTTCATGACCGGCCCCCA
>NZ_DDCJ01000143.1:109517-132290 GCF_002335285.1 Thalassolituus sp. UBA2009 | reverse complement strand
GTTGGTGTAAATTCGCGTCCTTCAATTTTGGCGTGACGGCCATCACCGCCAAAAAAGTTATCAACCAGTTTAAATACCAGCTTGGCATCCATAATAAATAATGCAGTACCACGTAACGGCCGCATTTTTACCAGATTAAGACTGGTTGGTACGTACAGGGTGTGTACGTACTCACCAAATTTCATAATCTGAACACCGCCGGATGCAACATCAGCACTGCGGCGTAAAAAGTTAAACATGCTGATGCGGGTATAGCGTGCAAAGCGTTCGTTGATCATTTCCAGCGTTGGCATACGACCGCGCACAATACGGTCGTTGCTGGTCAGGTCGTAGGCTTTGACCCCTGCAGCATCAATGTCATCTTCCGGCTCAATATCGCCTTCGTCGACACCGTGCAATAACGCATCAATTTCATCTTGCGACAGTAAATCTTGCACGCTCTGTGTTCCTTACTGCATTACAAAATTGGTAAATAAAAGAGCTTCTACGCCCTCTATACCCGATTCCCGCTGTACGATCTGACGAACCTGCTGCAGTAATAACTCCTGCAGTTCGACCCGCCCTTCCGCCGTCCGTAACCGGTCAAAATTCTGTTCGCCGATGACCCGGATAATATCGTTACGTATCATCGGTTCATGCAAATTCAGCGCATCAACAACTGCTGGTTTACGGGTCATAACATCAATACTGACCTGCAGGTAGCGCTGACGTGAGCCGACCTGAAAACTCACCACAAACTCTGGCTTCAGAATCACATACTGAGCCGGTAGCAATGGCTCTTCAGCAACGGTTTCTTCCGTATCAGCACTGTTTTCATCTGTACTGCTGTCATCGCCGCCGACCAGAAAAAGCGTCACCCCAACCGCCACTGCAATCAACAGGACGGCAGCGGCAATAATCAGAATCAGCTTCTTTTTACTGCCCCCGGCAGGTGCTTCTGCTGTGGTATTGCCACCATCTAGTTTCAGATCTTGTTCTGCTGCCATGTCGGAAAATCTCCCCAGTAAATGTCAATTTAGCAATAGCTGTGCCATAGATTTCCGTCAAAAATCCATCGCATCACGACCAATAACCCGTGAAAGCTGCTGTAAGTCTAGAAGGTTCTGCCGCAGGTGCCGGAATTACGGCGATATAGAAGAGGATTGTGCTCAGCACGGGTAATACGCTGAACTGTTTACACACTCAGCGCATTGCCTGAAAAATTCTGAGCCAATAAGCGGCGTGTTTATCAGTGTGTATAAAAACTGATTAAACACGCCTTAGGGCCACCAGGGCATCGATAGCCACCGGCGGGGAAAGATCAGGCAAAGGTATCCAGAAGATTATTGCTGCTTACCTGTGGCTGTGGCTTATCATCCACAACACCGTCTTCAGCAAACCAGTCATCACCGCCCTGTGCTCCCTGTCCATCGCCGGACTGACCAGAACCCTCATTTCCCTGACCACGCTCACTGACATCAAAGCCATTCAGCGTAATCCCCTGGGCTGCCAGAGCATCGCGCAACCGGTGAGCATTCGCTTCCAGAACCTCTCTGACATGAGCATGCTGCGCCTGAACCTGCACACTGGCCTGATCCTGACTGACATGCAGTTTAATTTCCAGGCTGCCCAGCTCCGGTGGATCAAGCTGGATTCTGGCTTTCTGCACATCTTCGGCCACCATGGTCATAATGCGGGCACCCAGTGCACCGCCCCACTCGCGACGATCCTGGCCAAACTCAAGCTTCTCACGGCTACTGTGCAGCCGCTTCGCCTGCAGCTCGGTATCCGTCAGCGTATCTCCACTTTCACTGACAAAACTACTGGCGCTGCTGTTATCTTCCGTACTTGCAGCAGTCATTGCCGCAGCACTGGCTGGAGGAATAAGGGTGCTCCCGCTGTTCTGTGATGGCTGAACCGTCCCTTGCTGCCCCTGCAGGCTTAGCCCCAGTCCCTGCAGGCTTTGCGCAGCTGGCCGGTCTTCGCCCGGCAGTAAGAATCCAGCGCCTTCATCCGCGACCGTGGCGGTGTCATCGACAGTTGTCGCTACAGCGATGCCAGACAACGGCTCACTTGCCGGCTTTCTGGCATGATCTGTTTTCTGCGTCTGACCAGGCGCCATCATGCTGGCGACAGCGCCCGGCTGCGGTGCCCCCTCACTCTGTGGCACAGGCTTCATCGCTCCGGCTTCCGGATCACTGACAGGTACACTTGTCGCCAGCAGCATCGCGGCTGCCGATGCATCAGCATCCGGTGTTTCAGAATCTTCCTCCGGGTGACTGTCCGTTACAGATAGTGCTTTCAGACTGCCAGCCAGCACCTGAGCTGCAGGTACTGCATCAGCCCTGACGGCATCTGTATGAGCGGCCATTTCCAGACCCAGACCGATTTGCCCCAGCAAATCATTAACATCTGCGCCACCGTCTACAGCAGCTGACGACAGCATAAGCGGCAAAGTTTGTTGCTCCGGCGGCAAGGTCTGTACGCCATCAACCGAGGGAAGCGGCAAAGCGTTCTGGCCTGCGCCAGCACCCGGCATTAGTTGTGACAGTAAGGATGAAAAACCCTGATCCCCGGCCTCTCCGCCGAGGCCAGACAGCCCGCTGTCTCCGGTCATACCCAGCGACAGCAGAATACTTGTTGCGTTGGAGGTTGATCCCGTCGCGTTCATTCCAATCTCCGTTACTCAGGCCTGCAGAAGGCTTTACCTGTAGCTATACGCAAAGCACGGGCCAAATTGCCGAAAAGAGGAAAGAAAAAGGAATGGTTGTTACGGAAGAGCGCTGTACATCAGACATAATTGGTACAGCGGCCACAACAGGCCTGTAGCAAGTAACCTACAGCATGTCCTGCAGCAAAGTTTCTACGGCGTAATACTCAGCTTCAATCTGCGCAATCAGCAAATCGGCTCCGGCAAGCTTATCCTCCCGGGCTGCCGTTTCCAGCTGATAACATAATTGCGCCAGAACATTAGCACTGATATTACTGCTGGCACCTTTAAAGCTGTGCGCCAGCTCACGCAGCTGCTGCGCATCCTGCTGCTGCAGCGCCTGTGCCAGCAATGGCAGACGTTGCCGGGAGTCGTCGATGTAGACCTGCATCAGATCTGAAAATTCATCGTCCATAACTTCCCGGAGCATATCCAGTGACTCGGGGTCAAAGTGCTCTGCCAGTGACATCATAGTCTCCCATCCAATATTTGCGGCCATCGTATCACCGCTTCGACGACATTGCCTCTGCCCCTATATTCCAGCGATTCACAGATTTGATCAACCAGAGGAATTCCCCGACCGCAATATTGGGCAGAAGCCGGATCTTTTGGCTCATCAAAAACAGGGGCGAAATCAAACCCCGGGCCACTATCTTCAACCGTCAGGACTAATCGTCCGCTGCGTCCGTCCCCCTGGTGTTTCATACTGATAATGACATAACCTTCATTCAGCCCTGCAAGCCGGGTTTCGCGTTCCTGATAGTACTGCATAAAGCCATCCGATGAGCGTTTCAGCTCAGATTTAAGCCCCAGCACTCCATGTTCAAAAGCATTGGAAAACAGTTCTGCCATCACGGTATACAGCTGCCCGCCCATTACCCGTAGTCCGGGTACTTCCATCATGATATGAATCATCAGCGGCAACGGATTAAAGTTTCTCAGGGTTTCATGCCCAAGATAATAAGACATCTCCCAGTCTACCGGACCGGATAACGGCCCGGACGCCAGCTGCAGAGCAATATCTTCCAGCTCATGCTCGGCAATCATCCGCAGCTCAAGCAGCGTGGTGTCATCATCACGGGCACTGTCAGCAACAAACTCCGCTAACGCATGCTGAATATCATCAAATACGTGATGCGGATCTGAGGCCTTGCTGAAGACATTCTGCAGACGCTCTTCGCCAAACATTTCGCCTGCCGGATTACGAGCTTCAACGATGCCATCGGACCACAAAAACAGACGGTCGCCATCACTCATAGGATATTCCGTCAGGGTATCGCTGAACTGTTCGTTATTGAGCACGCCAAGTGGCAGATGTGTCGACTTCAGGCTTTCAACCCTGGCACCATCCTGGCGCAGCATATAGCAATCCGGTACGCCGCCCATCCAGACACTTGCCGATTTACGGTCAAAATTCAGATCAACAACGACAGCACAGCAGAAAAAACCAACAGGAAGAATGCCTTTCAGCTTGAGATTAATTTCCCGCAGAATATCGCGCAGAGCAAAGCCCTTGGCCGTCATACCATAAAATATTTCTGCCAGTGGCATAGCACCAATCGCAGCGGGCAGACCATGCCCGGTAAAGTCCCCGAGCAAAACGTGCATGCCTCCCGCAGGTTTGCGCGCGGCCAGTAACACGTCGCCATTAAAGACGGCCAGTGGGGACAACATATAGCGGATATTAGGTGCCGAAAGGCAGCCGGCATGAGCCACGTTATCAAACACGGCTTTGGCCACATGCTGTTCATGCAGGAGGTGTTCATTATTACTGGCAATCGTATCACGCTGATGCTGCACGGTTCGGTGCATTTCACGCATACGATAAAATGAGCTTATTTTTGCCTGCAGAATAATGTGATTGTAAGGCTTACTGAGAAAGTCATCGCCACCCGACTCCAGACAGTCTGCAAGGCTTTGCGCATCAGTAAGAGAGGTCAGAAAGATAACCGGAACAAAATCCTCTCCTGCATCAGCTTTGATACGGCGAGCGGCCTCACGACCATCCATCACCGGCATCATAACATCCATCAGGATAATATCCGGACGGTGCAGGTCGAAAGCACGAACAGCCTCTACACCATTCTCAGCTTCCAGTACCTGATAGCCCTGATTGCGCACTATGCGTGACAGCACCATCCGGTCAATCTGATTATCATCCGCAATCAGAACTTTAATGGCATCCATGCAGTATTGGCTTACTGTATCTTGAACAACTGTTCGAAGTTAGAAATGGTCAGTATTTTCCGGACATCCTGATTACAGTTAACAATCCGGACATCGGCTCCATCGCCACCGGCGTGATCTCTCAGCAGCAGCAACATTCCCAATGCCGAACTATCAAGGTAAGAGGTTCCACCCAGATCCACAACGTAGCTCTGAACATCTGCAGCCATGCTTTCATAGGCATCGCGGAATTCCTGATGCGCACTGAAATCAAACCGCCCATCTACTTTAATCGTCAGTTCCCGCCCATTCCCTGCGAGAGATGCTTGTACAGTCATCTGTTCTTCTCCACCGGATAATAATTATTCCTTCAACCAAACGGGACGATTCCGTTTTTGGTCGTGCACCAAGAGAGTTTTCTCTGAGTGTCTGCAAACCTTACTTAACTACAATTTACAGGACTTTCTGATTCTGTCGTTATCCTGTCAGTCCTTCAATAGGTTTAGCACAAAGATGTCTTTTGTCATTGTTGCCATCTGCCCGCAATCTATCACACAGCAGCTTCCAGCATCAGCTCAGCAATCCGTCCCAAAGGAGCTATTTTATCAACCGCTCCAAGATCAACCGCTGCTTTCGGCATTCCCCAAACGACACTGCTGGCCTCATCCTGAGCCAGCGTATAAGCACCCGCATCATGTAATCGTTGCATAGCTCTGGCGCCATCCGCGCCCATACCGGTCAACATCACTGCAACCAGATGCTTGCTGTCCAGCTTTTCTGCCAGATCATCAAACATCACTTCAACCGACGGCCGGTGCCGGTTTACTTTTTCCCCGTCATCCAGCACACAATAATAGCTCTGGCCTTCGCGGCGGAAACGCAGGTGATAGTCTCCATGGGCAATAATTGCGCGGCCAGGTCTGACCTCAAGACCGTTACAAGCCTCACGTACTTCAATTGCCAGAGTACGATCAAGACGCATCGCCAGTGAAGCACTGAATACTGCAGGTATGTGCTGGGTGATCACAATGGGCGGACAATGAGCCGGCAAGCAGCTCAGAACTTCTCTTATTGCTTCCGTCCCACCGGTCGAGGAGCCAATAGCAATCCAGCGGCGGTAACTGACCGAGGCCTCGACTACCGGTAAAGGCCGCAACATTTTCGTGCTTTTCAGAGGCTGCACTCTGGCATTAGCGGCCATCCGTACCTTTTCTGTCAGCGCGGCAGCAAAAGCCAGGAAACTTTGTTCATTCTGAGCCTGAGGTTTGGCGATGTAATCAACCGCCCCCATTTCCAAAGCATCCAATGTAGCCGGTGCTCCAGCCTCTGTCAGCGTTGACACCATGACAACCGGCATTGGCCGCAGCCGCATCAGATTATTCAGGAACTGCAGGCCATTCATGCGTGGCATTTCAACATCCAGTGTCAGTACATCCGGATTCAGCTGCTTAATTTTGTCCCGGGCAATAAAAGGGTCTGCTGCCATACCGATTACTTCAATATCAGCGGTAGAGTCAAACACTTCCTTAAGCATTTTTCTGATGAGTACAGAATCATCAATGATTAACAATCTGATCTTAGCGCTCATAATTCCTCTCAGAACAGATCAATAGAACCAGCATCGGATACTGCTGGTTGAGATACCGCTTTTTGATACGCCTCTTCACGAGCAATCAATGTATCGTTCTGCAACTCTTTAATGCGGCGAACTTTCACTGAACCGGTATCGGGGAAATAAAGCACCTTACGGGCGAATACATCACCTACATCCGCGGCTGCCACGGTGATTTTTTCATTGGCGAGATAACTGTAAGCAAACAATATATTACGCTGCCCAATATCACTCATCGATGCAATCATCTGCCCGCCACCAAACAGTTTTACTTCCAGATTTTCACGCCGCCCCCCGCGTTTCAGAATTTCGTTAATCAAATATTCCATTGCCCAGTTGCCATAACGTGAGGCATGGGTCGAGGGGTTGCTACCCCAGACATCGGATGAATGTTCGCCCTGCTCCGGCAACATGAAGTGGTTCATACCACCAATACCGCGGACACGATCACGAATGCAGGCTGCAATGCAGGAGCCAAGTACGGTGACGATCATTTCCCCATGCGTGGAGACATAAAATTCTCCCGGCAAAATTTTTGCAGCCCAGGTCTGATGAACATTATCCCAGTAGCGGTTAACGTGTTCAAAACCTGAGCTGGGAGGGGGCTGTACAGGACGTCCAGGCTGGATAATGCTCATTTAACCTTCCTGTATATGGTATTTCCCAACGATTCAAACCGATCCGTGATTCCGGATATGTTTTCTGAATGCCCGATCATAAGATGTCCTCCGACAGGCAGAAGGTCGGCGTACCGGTCAAACAGAATCCGCTGTGTATCCTTGTTAAAGTAGATCACAACATTACGGCAGAAAATCACATCGAACGGACCTTTTAAAGGCCAGCTTTCTAACAGATTAAGACGTTTAAAATAGACAAGATCCCGGAGTTCATCCTTCACCTGAACAGAACGCTCATCACGGCTGCGCAAAAAGAAACGCTTCACTACTGACGGTTCCAGCCCCTCAACATGAGAGGCCGGATAAATTCCGGCCCGTCCGGTATCCAGAACACTGGAGTCCAGATCCGTAGCCAGGATTTTCACATCCCAATCGGATGGAAAACCGACCTGACGCAGAGTAATCGCAATCGAATATGCTTCCTGACCAATAGAGCAACCCGCCGACCATATACGTAGGCGCTTGCGGTCTTTATTGGCAAACCTCAGTTGCGGGAAGAGCGTATCCTTTAAAAAACTGAAGTGATGTCCTTCACGGAAAAACGAAGTCAGATTGGTTGTCAGTGAATTAATAAACTCTGTGGATTCTGCCTCCAGATTATTTTCAAGATAGTCCAGATACTGACGGAAGGTCGAGTAACCATGCGCCCGGACACGACGGGCGATACGGCTGTAAACCATATTCCGCTTATGATTCCCCAAAACGATGCCGGTCAGATCTCCTGCCAGATGAGCAATCTGTGCAAAATCTTCATCCGTCATCAAAAATTCGCGGACTTCACTATCTTTATCGGCCGATACCGTTGGAGTTGTCATATCGGTAGAAATCAGAACTCTGCCCATTCATCGTCGTCATCCTTCACCGATAAGCCGGTACTTTTCTGCCCGTGGCTGTGCCCACTGCTTTTCGCGGCAGGCTTGGCTGCAGGAACAGAGGAAAGCACAGGCGCTGACTGGCGCTGATGGCCATCGATACTGAAAAACTCCATCATCTGCAGCATCGACTGAGCCTGCTCGGCCATTGCTTCCCCTGCTGCAGAGGCTTCTTCAACCAATGCGGCATTCTGCTGAGTCATTTCGTCCATTTGTGCAACAGCACTGTTAACCTGTTCAATACCGGACGATTGCTCTCTGGCTGCCGTGCTGATTTCCTGAATCATCACCGACACCCGATCCACAGCCTGGATAATTTCATTCAGTGTTTTCCCTGATTCGTTAACCAGCGATGTACCTGCATCAACTTTATCAACGCTGTCACGGATCAGATCCTTAATCTCTCTGGCAGCACCGGCTGAGCGCTGAGCCAGATTACGGACTTCGCCTGCAACAACAGCAAACCCCCGGCCCTGCTCTCCGGCCCGGGCGGCCTCAACGGCAGCATTCAAGGCAAGCAGATTAGTCTGGAAGGCAATTTCATCAATTACACTGATAATGTCTGCAATCTTCTTACTGGCTGCGTTAATTTCGTCCATTGCAACCACGGCCTTACTGACAACGTCGCCTCCCACCTGAGCTTTTTGTTTCGCAGAGCTGGCCAGCTCATTGGCATGCACTGAATTTTCGCTGGTTTGTTTTACCGCACTGGTCATCTCTTCCATGCTGGAAGCAGTTTCTTCCAGACTGGATGCCTGCGATTCTGTCCGCTTACTCAGATCGGCATTACCCTGAGCGATTTCACTGGCACCGGTTGAGACCGTTGATGCCGCTTCACGGATACGCGTAATAATATCGGTCAGACGATCAACCGTGGCGTTAGCATCCTGTTTGAGCTTATCGAATGCGCCCTGATAATCATCGTCAATTTTTCGCGTTAAATTACCGTGCGCAAGTGCATCAAATACACGGATTGTATCGCTGATAACACTATCGGCGATGGTCAGCAGACGATTCAGCCCCTGACCAAGATTCAGGAAGAACCCTTCTTTGCCACTCAGATCAATACGCCGGGACAGATCACCGGAAGCTGCAGCTTCTACAATACGATCAATTTCCTGTTCCGCTGATACCTCATCAGTACGGTCTTTCCATTCGACAATGGTGCCGATGCGTTCTTTTTCATCATTGAAAATGGGGTTAGCGATGAGGCCAAAAGTGCGGCCACCTACAGTGATCTGGGTTTTATACGTATTCTGTAAGGCAGCCAGCATAGTGCGCTGGTGCTCTGGCCGTTTGTGGAATACATCAATATTCTGTCCTTCCAGACGGCTGGCATCAAAGCCGGGAATATCCCGGCGAAGGTCTGCCTCCGCGTGTTTCATCATGTCTTTCACGGCCTGGTTCATATACACGATACGAAGGTCATTATCTGCAATCATGGCATTGGTAGTGACGACATCAAGAGCCTGCTTAACCCTGGCATTAGCATTGCTGATATCACGTTCTCGTTTTTCATGAGCCAGTTCGTTAGTTTTATCAAACCATTCGACAACTGTACCAATCCGCTTTCCGGAAACGTCCAGCCAGGGAGTTGCAGTTAATGAAAACGTAAGATCAGAAACTTTGATATTGGTTTTATAAGGCTCATTCAGAGCAGAAATCATCTTACGTTGATGGCCTGGCTTCTTATGAAAAACATCAACATTAGTCCCAACCAGAGAGCTCATATCAAAGTCAGGAAGTTCCTTTCTTATTTCATCCTCCCTCTCTTTAAGCATATCTCTCAGGCTTTGATTAATGTAGGTTATTTTCATGTCATTATCAGCCAGCATAACGTTTGCCTGGCATATCCCAAGAGCTCCGGCTATATTCGCATTTACTTTATTCTCCCGGTCTTTTTCAATACGCTCGGTTATATCTGTAGCATATTTAACGACTTTAAATGGCTTACCATTATCATCCATAACAGGATTGTAAGTTGCCTGAATCCAAACTTCACGGCCATCTTTCCTGATTCTCAGGTAGTCTTCCTGGTGAAACTTCCCCTGATTCAAAATAGTCCAGAATTCACGGTATTCATCACTTTCACGATAATCCGGAGTGACAAATATCCGGTGATGTTTGCCAACAACTTCATCCAGCCGGTATCCGAGCAAATCAAGAAAGTTACTGTTAGCATTAAGAATAACACCATCCATAGAAAACTCGATTCTTGCCATACTGGAATCGAGCGCCTTTAGTGTTGATTCCATTTCACGCGCTCTTGCGGAGCTTCCGGAACTAAAGATATTATTCAAAATACTCATCTCACTCTCCTTTTCTGCACTGCCCGGACTCAAGCCTGACAATGAAGAATTATTATTGGTGGCCTGTTGATATTAATTAAACAGGCTCTGATTATCTGTAAAACCTGAATGATATTTATCTTCAGAAATATTCAGCAGATCATCCACATCAAGAAGAATGACCATTTTTTCGTTAACATTAACCAGCCCCTTAATAAATCCGGAGTTTTTATCTTCGGTAAGTTCTGGCGGTTTCCGTGTGGATGCATCGGCAATGGTATAAACATCAGAGACAGCATCAACTACAATCCCCATTACCCACTCACCATTTTCACGCTCTACCTTAAGAATAATAACAACGGTTACAGGACTGTATTCAATACGCTTAAGGCCAAAGCGGATACGTAAATCCATAATGGGAACAATAGTACCGCGAAGATTAATCACTCCCCGGATATAATCAGGAGCATTGGGTATCAAAGTCGACTCTTCCCAGCCACGGATTTCCTGTACAGCAAGAATATCGACCCCATATTCTTCATCAGACATCATAAATGTCAGATATTGCTGATCATCTGAACTACCCGGTTCTTTTTTTTCTTCAATTGCTAGAGCATCCATAAGATTTCCTATGCAGCCTGATCTGATCGGGACTGGCCTTTTGCAGATTTGTCCAGATTTTTACCAACATCTGAAACATCAATAATGAGTGCAACGGTTCCATCACCAAGAATAGTTGCGCCCGATATTCCGGTAACACGTTTATAGTTCTGTTCCAGACTTTTAATTACGACCTGCTGCTGGCCAAGAAGATCGTCAACAACGATGCCGACTTTTTCATTATCGCCTTCAACCACAACCAGCATTGGATTTTCAAATTCATCATCACTTGCACGCAGGTTAAACAGCTCGTCAAGACGGACAATAGGAATGTACTCGTCCCGCAATTTCATAACGTACTGGCTTCCCGTTACATGATTCAGTGAGCGTTTCTGCAGCTGAATAGATTCGACAATAGAAACCAGCGGGAAAATATAGGTTTCGTCCTTAACCTTAACCAACTGTCCATCGAGAATAGCCAGCGTCAGTGGCAGACGGATGATAAAAGTAGAACCTTTGCCGCGTTTGGATTTAACTTCGATGCTGCCATTAAGTTCGGCAATATTACGGCGGACAACATCCATCCCTACACCGCGGCCGGAAATATCACTGACCACATCGGCGGTGGAAAATCCGGGAAGAAAAATCAGCTGGTGAATTTCTTCGCTGCTGAGTTCCTGAGTTTCAGGCACCAGGCCTTTTTGTCTGGCTTTGTTCAGAATCCGTTCTTCATTGAGGCCGGCACCATCATCTTTAACTTCGATCACAATATTGCCGCCCTGATGATAGGCATTCAGAGTGATGGTACCCTCTCCCGGCTTACCTGCAGCCAGACGCTGTTCCGTTGTTTCCAGACCATGATCCAGAGAATTACGCACCAGGTGCACTAACGGATCACCGATTTTCTCCATCACAGTTTTATCCAGCTCGGTATTTTCACCCAGCATGACCAGATTTACCTGTTTGCCCAACTGTCCTCCCAGATCCCGGACCAGGCGAGGAAAACGACTGAAGGCAAAGCTGATCGGCATCATGCGGATTTTCATCACGCTTTCCTGCAGCTCGCGGGTATTCTGTTCTAACTGTGTCAGTCCTTCCTGCAAGCGGGCAAGACGACTCATATCAAAGTCCTGCCCAAGCTGGCCAAGCATGGATTGCGTAATTACTAATTCGCCAACCATATTGATCAGACTATCGACTTTATCGATCGACACCCGGATAGAAGAGGGCTCGTTAGATTTTCCTGCTGCACGGGCGGCCGGCTTGGCTTGCTGCGCGGCCGATGCGCTGAGTGCTTCTGAAACTTTATCCGGTATAACAGCAGAAACCGGCTCGGTGCTGTCGGCGCTGACTGCAGACTCAGCCATCTCTGTCACTGCAGTATCAGCAGTCGGGATATCAGGAGCAGCAGCAACAGATAATGGTTGATAATCGATATCGCAATCGTCAGCTACCCACTCAAATACAGCGGCAATATCATCACGATTCACATCACTGCGGACTTCCAGAACCCAGCTGAGATAACAGTTTTCAGGATGCAGGCTGGTAAATTCCGGAAGGTTATCGGTTAACGGGATAACGGTCAGGTTGTCAGCGCCGACCAGTTCCTGCAGCTCTCGGAACATGCGGAATGGTTCGTTACCGGTTTGCAGAATATCTTCTGCCGGACGAAAGGTAATACGCCAGCCGTTACTGCAGCCCTCGTCAGCAACGGTGGGTTTTTCTTCTGTCACCTGGGAATCGCTATCGGCTGATTGCTGCAGAATTTTTTCAAAGCTGGCTTTTAAGGTCGCCGCACGTTCACCATCAGGTTCTGAACCGGATTGCAGACTGCCAAGCATGGCTCTCAGACAATCAACAGATTGCAGAAACAGATCAATGTAGTTGCGCTGCATACTGCGGGTACCACTGCGGATTTCATCCAGCAGGGTTTCCACTACATGGGTAAATTCCGATACCTGCATAAAACCAAAAGTACCGGCACCGCCTTTGATTGAATGGGCAGCACGGAAAATAGTATTCACACTTTCTGCATCGACCTCCTGCGGCTGCAGGTCGAGTAACTGGCTCTCCATCACATCAAGGCCTTCGAAACTTTCTTCGAAGAATATCTGATGAAACTGCGAAAGATCGATGCTCATACCGGTTACCCCAGAACGCGTTTAATCGTGCTCAGAAGCTGCTCCGGATTAAAAGGCTTGACGATCCACCCTGTTGCTCCGGCCTGCTTTCCCTGTGCTTTTACATCGCCTGCAGATTCAGTTGTCAGCATAAGCACAGGCACAAACTTGTAATCGGCCAGTTGGCGCAATTCCTTCACTAATTCGATGCCATTCATGTTGGGCATGTTCACATCGGACAGTACAAGGTCGTATTTTTTTTGACCGGCAAATTCAAGGGCCTGAACGCCATCACAGGCCTCCTGTACATCATGCCCGGCACCACGCAGTGTGAAAGACACCATCTGTCGCATGGATGCAGAGTCATCGACAGCTAAAATACTCGCCATATTTACAGCTCCTGTTGTTTAAAATAGCTCGTTATCGGGCTGATTAATCTTGTTCACTAAGATTTAATGCTTGTGTCAGGCCAAGATAACCGGATATTTCCCGCACCGAATCACTGACACTTTGCCAGTAAATTCTGTGGCCGGTTTTTTCCAGTGTTTTTTGCAAAGCCAGAACCAGCTGCAGGCCGGCACTGTCACAATACTGAACCTGACCCGCGACCAGACTGATATCTCCTGCGGTGGCCAGCGCCTGCTCTGCACTGGCATATAGCTTTTCTACCTGCTCAATACTGAGCCGTTCTCCGCAGTCAATAATGACGTTATCAGTCATAGCAAAGCCCTGTTTAATGTCTGATAACTAAGATTAGACGCTGATTACAAAGCTGCTAGAGAATCTGTGAATAACAACCCGTTCAGCGTTTATATGTTGCGCGATTCAGGAATTGATTGGGGGCAAGTACGACAGGATGATTCGTATAAACCCGCAGGTAAAAACACCGGTCTGCAGGAACACGGAGAGTGGAATCGTAAAATTATCAGACTTTAGTATCAGTACGCGCCATTCATGCGCTTAAATGAAATTACTTCTGGTTGCTGCGGGAATTTTGAAAGGCGACACGGTTAGCCCACTCATCAGACTGCTTCTGCAGTTCTTTATCAGCTTGCTGATCGTGCTCATGATCCAGCCGGTCCATCAATCCGGATAGTGCTTTAACCTTGCCATGATGCTCAAGATAATGACTACGGGCCGTCGCTACACGCTCCTGCAGCAATTTGATCTGCTCATTCTGAGTCTGCAGCGCAGCTTCTATCTGGCCAATAAAGCCCAACGTGTTATGCAGAAAACCAGAACTCAGCGCCTTATCCGTGGGGGATGAAAGCTGCTGTTGGTATTCATTGGCATAACCCGTAAGTTGCGCCCGTTGCTGCTCTTCCTGTTGCAATTTCTGTTGCAGTTTTCCCCACTCCTGCAGCGCCTGTTGCTCGGCTTTTTCAGCCATATCCAGCAGTACCTGCAAACGGCGCGCACGCGGGTGCTTTCTCATGACTTAGCCTGGGGCGGGGACGGGAATAAATCGTTCAGCTGCTTTTCGCTCGCCGCCATGTCAGCACCTTCGTGCAGACTCTGACGCAGCATCGCCTTGATTTTTGGCAGCCGTTCAATCGCCACATCCAGCAGGTTATCGCTGCCGGGCTGATAGGCGCCGACACTGATCAGATCCTGGTTCTGGCGGTAATGCGACATCAGCTGTTTACACAATTGCGCCTTACGCAGCCATTGCTCACTGACAATCTGTGGCATAACCCGGCTGACCGATGCTTCAACATCAATGGCGGGATAATGGCCTTCTTCAGCCAGCTTACGCGACAGCACAATATGGCCGTCAAGAATTGCCCGGCTGGCATCGGCGATCGGGTCCTGCATATCATCACCTTCGCTCAGTACGGTATAAAACGCGGTAATAGAACCGCCGCCTTCCTGACCATTACCAGTGCGTTCTACCAATTTAGGTAATTTATTAAACACCGACGGTGGATAGCCTTTGGTCGCTGGCGGCTCGCCTACCGCCAGGGCAATCTCACGTTGTGCCTGGGCATAGCGGGTAAGCGAATCCATCAGCAGCAGAACGTTCTGCCCCTGATCACGAAAATATTCGGCAACGGAAGTGCAATACTGCGCGGCACGTAAACGCATTAATGGCGAATCATCCGCCGGAGAAGCCACCACGACCGAGCGGCTCAGGCCTTCTTCACCAAGAATTTCGTCAATGAATTCTTTCACCTCACGGCCACGTTCACCGATCAGGCCGACCACAATAATGTCGGCCTGGGTAAAGCGCGTCATCATACCGAGCAACACGCTTTTACCGACGCCGGAACCGGCAAATAAACCGATACGCTGGCCGCGGCCAACGGTCAGCAAGGCGTTGATAGCACGGATGCCTACATCGAGGGTTTCGCGGATCGGGGCGCGGTGCAGAGGGTTTATCGGGCGGCCCTGCAGGTTGCCCTGATCAACATCCTGCAGCGGGCCTTTCTGATCCAGTGGCCGCCCTGTGCCATCCAGCACGCGGCCAAGCAGGTTAAACCCCACCGGAACATCAGCAGCAACCGACAGAGGCCATACCCGTGCTCCGGCGCGCAGGCCGTCGACCTGCTCAATCGGCATCAGAAAAATACGTTCACGGTCAAAACCTACCACTTCGGCCTCGATATCCTCCGCCTGCTTGCGTTCGACCATACAGCGGTCACCCACCCGCACACTCAGCCCGACCGCTTCCAGGGTCAGGCCGACCATCCGGACAAGCCGTCCGGCTACTTTCGGCTGATAGGGTTTATCCGGTAACTGAATGTGTTGCCAGCGCTCACTCAGGCTCATGTCCGTCGCCCTCAGGCCAAACGTTATCTGTCTCGTCCTTATCTATCGGAAGCGAATCGGGTGCCGGAGCTTCATTGTCAGACTCAGCAGGGACAAGTTCAGCCGCAGAATCTGCTGGCGAATCGATATCCATAACCGCAGCACTGACAACGGATTCGGGTTCCTGCCACCCAGCCTGCTCATCCTCATCCGGGAAACTGGCGGCCTGATGCATCAGTTGCGGCAGCACGTTATCCAACAACTGATTCAGATATTCGGCCGATGAATACTCGACCAGTGAGTGTTCACTCTCGATACGGCAATTACCCGCCGGAAGCTTATCGTCAACGCTGTAGCGCAATTCCTGACCGCTGACTTCCAGACTGGCCTGCAGATGGCGGGCATCATCCGGACCAACAAACACTTTGACCTCTTCCTCACCTGACGGTAATTCAGCGAGCGCATGCTGCACAAAGCGGTGAATATTCACGGCGCCATCGGCAAGCTGTGTACCGATGACCCGCTCACAGATTCCCGCGACTAACGCTGCCAGAACTTCCGGCAATTGCTGGTCACGTTCAATCAATCCGCTCTGCAGTTGTTTCACAACCCGTTCAAGACGCCCGACCACGGCATTGATATCCGCCTGACCTTTGCGTTTGCCATCGGCTTCACCGGCGCCGAACCCTTCTTCCCGGCCTTCGGTATGGCCCTGATCAAAAGCTGCTTTATAACCTTCGGCATGTCCGGCGTCATAACCTTCGCGCTGCCCCTGCTGGCGCCCTTCGATCAGCCCCTGCTCAAGACCCGCGTTATAGGCATCGCGGCGGATATTCTCCAGCTCTTCAGCCGTCGGCAGGCTGACATCAGCAATATCATCGCCCTCATCAGAGGACTGTTCTGCTGCTGCTTTTTCAGCTGCTTCTTTCTCCACCAGCCAGGCCGGAGGCTCGGTCCAGAATGGCAGGCGCCAAGGCTTTACTTCCTTGGCTTCTTTGGCAGGAATGGGCGGCAAATGGTGCTTCTGGTGAAGTTCCGTCATGTTACATCATGGCCTCACCGCCACCGCCCAGCACGATTTCACCAGCATCGGCCAGACGACGGGCGATGGTGAGAATTTCTTTCTGTGCGCCTTCCACTTCGCTGACTTTGACCGGCCCTTTAGCCTCAAGGTCATCACGCAGCAGCTCGGCTGCACGCTTCGACATATTTTTGAAGATTTTTTCCTGTACCAGCGGGTCGGCGCCTTTCAGCGCGACCACCAACAGATCGGTAGAAACTTCGCGCATCAGCGCCTGGATACCACGGTCGTCGACATCCACCAGGTTGTCGAACACGAACATAAGGTCCTGAATCTGAATGCCCAGATCTTCATCAACTTCTTTGATCTGCTCAAGCAGATCACTGGCCATAGTACTGTCGACGAAGTTGACGATATTGGCCGCCACTTTGACACCACCAATACTGGTGGTCTGTGCGCCCGCTTTGCCGGAGAACTGACGCTCAAGAATATCGTTCAGTTCGTGCAGCGCTGCTGGCTGTACCGCTTCCAGTGCGGCAACACGCATGATGATATCGAGACGTACTTTTTCATCAAAATTGGAGAGGATTTCTGCCGACTGATCGGCATCCAGATACGAGACAACAATGGCCTGAATCTGCGGGTGCTCGTGACGGATCAGGTCAGCCACCTGGCGCGGCTCCATCCACTTCAGCGAATCCAGACCAGTGGTGTTGCCGCCCAGCAGGATACGGTCGATAAGCGCACCGGCTTTATCATTACCCAGTGCCTGAGTCAGCATATTGCGGATGTAATTATCCGAGCCCAGCCCCATACCGGTCTGGCCGCTCACCGCTTCGAGAAACTCGGCCACCACACCCTCTACCTGGGTCTGGTTAATGTTATTCAGGGTCGCCATCGCAGTACCGACGCGCTGTACTTCTTTCGGCCCCATATGCTTCAGGATTTCGGCCGCATCTTTTTCACCCAGACTCATCAGCAATACGGCGGCACGTTCCAGCCGGCTGAGTTTGGTCAGGCCGCCATCAGCTTCCGCTGGTGTGTTCTCATTTGCCATGATCTTCGTTCACCCACTTGATTACGACCTGAGCTACCCGCGCCGGATCTTCGGCAATCAGCCCTTTCAGTGCATCCAGCTGGCGCTCAAAACTTTCTGACGCCCCCGGCAGCAGGAACTCATCCATACCCGCCAGGGTTACTTTGTCATCATCCAGACCGGCTTCAGCGTCTTCCAGCTCATCCAGCAGGATCGAAGCTTCGTCGCGGCCACGGTTGGCAATACTCTTGATAGTAGGCCTGATCACACCAAAGATCAGCACCAGAATAAACAGGCCGGCAAGAATTTGTTTCATGATTTCCCAGAACCATGGCTGGGTCCAGAAATCCGGATCACCCAGTTCAATCTCGCCTTTGCCCATAAAGGGTGAGTTGATAACGTTGACGCTGTCGCCACGGGCCGCATTAAAACCAACGGCATCTTTTACCAGTACTTCCAGGCGTTGCAGGTCGTTATCCGTCCAGGGGGTATAAACCGTTTCGCCTTCGGCATTCACACTGGCGCGATCATTCACCACCACGGCAACGGTCAGGCGGCGGATACGGCCAATCTGCTGTTGTTTATAGCTCAGAGTACGGTCAATTTCGTAATTACGGGTCGATTCCGAGCGGCGGTTAACACCTGCACCAGCGCCTCCGGCACCACCGTTAGCCACTTCCGGTGCATTCGCCGCAGCCGGCGGCTGATTGGACAATGCTCCCGGAATTCCGCCATTGGTTTTATCGGCATTTTCTTCATTGAGTAATTGCTCGCTGCGCAGGGCAATTAAGTCCGGGTTGTACAGTTCTTCACTCTGTTCCTGTACAGTGAAATCGACATCGGCCGAGACTTCTGCCTTATAGTTTTCACTGCCCAATACCGGTTTAAGAATATTATTCACGGCCTGGGTAATAGAACTCTGAACTTTTTCGGTATATTCGAGCTGTTTATGAGCCAGCATTTCGCCGCTCTGCTCTTCTATTTTTGACAGCAGATTACCCTGCTGATCAACCACCGACACATCAGCCCGGTCCATTTCGCTGACACTGGATGCCACCAGATTAATAATAGCTTCCACCTGATCGCGGGATAAATCACGGCCGGCATATAATTCAATAAACACCGACGCCCGTGGCTTGCGCTGGTCGCGGACAAAAACCGATTGTTTGGGCAATGCCAGATGTACACGGGCATTACGCACCGATTTCACACTGGCAATAGTGCGCGCCAGCTCACCTTCCAGGCCACGGCGGTAACGGGCATTTTCAATAAACTGGCTGGTCCCCAGCGTGCTGTCTTTATCCAGCACTTCAAGACCAACGGTTTTATCGTCAATTAAGCTGGCGGCAGCCAGTTTCATTCTGGCTTCATGCAGATCTCCGGCCTGCACCATTAATATCTGGGTAGTGGGATCAATTTCGAAGGGAATACTTTCACGCTGCAGAACTTCGACAATATCCTGCGCATTGTGATCCTGCAGACGATGGATCAGTGGCTTATAGGTTGGTTCGCGCGACCACATTAAAATGGCAATCGCCAATGCGATAACCAAAGCAATACCGGCAATAACACCGATCTGACGAACGATAGACAGACGATTAAAACCTGATAAAACCGGATGCCCGGCTTCTGCTGTTTCCTGCTTTGCCGGCGGAGAAACTTCCAGATCGTCGGTCGTTGATGCGGCTGCGTTATCCATAAGTCAGTACCAGAATTAAACCGGCATATTCATAACATCTTTATAGGCTTCGACCAGTTTATTACGTACCTGGGTCATAGCCTGAAAAGAGACGCTGGATTTTTGCAGGGCAATCATCACTTCCGGTAAATCAACGGAAGGATCACCCTGTTCAAAACGGGTTGCCAGGTCACCGGCAACTTTCTGGTTGGCATTGACGCTGTCGATGGCATTTTTAAACATGCTCTGAAAATCCGGTACAGTATTGTCACCCCGTACCGCAGTTTCATTCTCACTCAGCTTTGCCTGCCGTACCTGATTCAGAGTGGCTTGTGGATTGACTGACTGCGGTGCATTGGCATTCTGGCTGCGCAGCTGGCTTTTCACCTGCCGCATCTGCATCAGAACCGAATTAATATCTACGCGATCAACCATGTTTTTACCCTCAGCACTGCAATGATGGTCTGCCTGTTACTTCAGAAATTTGACGCTTTTAGTCACTTTTCTTACTCCTTTTACTGACACTGCAATAGCCTTGCCAGTTTACAAAGGAGAATCAGGAAACCAGCATGGCCTCGACATCCACACCTTCATCACGCAGTTTCGCCATTTTATAACGCAGAGTACGCGGGCTGATTCCCAGACGGTCGGCGGCTTCTTTACGGCTTGGCTCTTCTTTTAAAGCACGCACAATCAATTCCACTTCACGGTGGCGCAGATCATTCCCCAGCTCACCATCATCCACCATGACTTCCGTCATCACAGGGGTTGTCACACTGATATTTTCCTGACGGTTTTTCGGCACCGGAGTCAGAATAAAATCATTGGCGAATAATTGCGGGCCGGTTTGCATAATCAGTGCGCGCTGCATGGTGTTATCCAGCTCACGAACGTTGCCCGGCCATGGATGCGCCAGCAATTTCTGTTCGGCATCCGCCATCAGACGCGGCACCGGTCGTTTCATTTTGCGCGCGTGGTGTGCCAGCAAGCGTCCAGCCAATGGCAGGATATCGTCTTTACGTTCACGCAGTGGCAGCCACTGCAGTGGGAAGACACTCAGGCGGTAATATAAATCTTCGCGGAATTTTCCTTCGGCAACGTAGTCGGCCAGCTCACGGTTGGTGGTGGCGACAATACGCACATCCAGATCGAGCACTTTTTTTCCACCCAGACGCTCAACCTGACGTTCCTGTAATACACGTAATAATTTGGCCTGCAGACCAAGGTCCATTTCCGTGATTTCATCAAGTAATAAGGTGCCACCTTCTGCCTGCTCGAATTTACCCGGCATGGCATTATAAGCGCCGGTAAACGCGCCCTTTTCATAACCAAACAACATGGCTTCCAGCATGTTTTCCGGAATCGCGGCACAGTTAATGGCAATAAAAGGCTGGTGACGACGGTCTGATTGCTGGTGAATATAACGTGCCAGAACTTCTTTACCGGTTCCGCTTTCTCCACTGATTAATACTGTGGAATCGGTCTGCGCAACCCGCTGCGCCAGCTGGAATAACTGCTGCGATGCCAGCGCTTCACATACCGGTTCGGAGTCATCGGCCACCGGCGCATCGTTATTAAACGGACGCAGCAAAGCATCCAGTTCCTGTAATTCGAAGGGTTTCATTAAATAATCATTGGCCCCGCGCTGCATGGCTTTAACCGCCTGCCCAACATCGCCATAGGCGGTCATCAGTACCACCGGCAACCAGGGATGCTCCTGCTTAATAGTCTGCAGTAATTCCAGTCCATCCATGCCCGGCATATTGATATCCGACAGAACCAGGTCAAGATTCTGACTGCGGACAATGGCAATCGCCTCAACACCATTCGGCGCTTCACACACCTCGTGGCCTTTCAGCATCAGGGTATCAACAATGGCTTCGCGCAGACGCGGATCATCTTCCACTACCAATAAACGCATAATCATTTCCTCCGTTCTGACGGCTTAAACCGGCAAAATTAATTCTGCCGACACGCCACCGGCCGGACTGTCAGTTAATAAAAAGTCTGCCCGATGGGCACGGGCAACTGCCTGAACGACAGCCAGGCCAAGACCTGTACCATTGGCTTTAGTGGTATAAAAAGGCTCCATAATTTTCTGCTTCTGCTCCGCGCTCATACCCGGGCCGTTATCCATTACCTGAATACGGACACGGCCTTCGCGGGTGGCACTGACCAGGATTTCCAGATGCACAGGACTGCTGCTGGATTCCAGCGCGTTATTCACAAGGTTCATCAGCGAGCTGATTAATGCATCACGGTTGCAGATAATGCGGACATGCGGAATCTGATTGTCGATATGGCAGGTCGCAGCAAAATTCGCCAGTGGCACCTCCATAGCAGCGGCGACCCCCTGCATCAGTTGCTCAAGGGTCACTTCATCATTCAGCGGGGCTTCGCCACGGGCAAAAATCAGCATATCGCGAACCTGATTTTCCAGATGACGCAGACGCTCCTGCAGCTTTCCGGCAAAGCGGATACGGGTATCTTCGGCGATCTGCTCACCGGCCAGATGCCCGGCGTACAGCGTGGCTGCAGCCAGTGGCGTACGGATCTGATGGGCCAGCGATGCCACCATCTTTCCCATCGCCGACAAACGTTCGTGCTGACTCAGCTGCGCCTGCAGGGCACGGGTTTCGGTCATATCCGTTAACAGAATCAATTGCCCCGGCTCATTGGCCATTGGTGCTGTACGCAGATGTACACGGCGGCCATCAACCAGAGAAATCTCATGACCATCATCCCGGCGGGGCTTAAAACACTTCTGAATTAACGTGCGCCAGCGCTGACCACACAGAGACGCAGCTCCGGAAGCGGCCAACAGCAGCTCGTCCGCGGCCGGGTTGCTCTGACGGACATAGCCGTTTTTATCCAATAGCAGAACGCCGGCTGGTAATAACTGCAACAGGCTTTCCAGACGATGCGCGAGCCGTTCTTTTTCCGCCAGCTCCTGCATACGCTGCGCCGAGACATTGGCTAATTCACCACTGAGCTGCTCGACTTTATTTTCCAGAAAGCTGTAAGAATCCGTCAGTTGCTGAGACATTTCACTGAACAGCACAAAGGCCTGGCGTAACTCTGCCTGATCCATATGCCCTGACGCTGGAGGAAGATGCTCTCTTACCTGACTCAATGCTGCATTTGCCATGTCCACCTCAGTTGTTTGTCGAAAAACCGACAAAAAAACAGTCTGAACAGGGGTTGAGCAATTAGCGTGCCGTTTTTCTAGCGCCAACCCCTAAGAAAAGCGTCAACAAAACAGGCAG